>CADALS010000005.1:26603-35618 GCA_902788795.1 uncultured Eubacteriales bacterium
TAGAGTCATCGAAAAGAGCGATGACTCTTTTTTTTTTTTTTTTTTATAATAAAGGTGTAAAAAAAATCACAGAATTATCCGCAGGAGCAGACACTATGCACGCTATAGAAAAAATACTTGCAAAAAACAGTGGTAAAAAGACAGTACTGACCGGAGAGATAGTAAACGCAAAGATAGACTTTGCGGAGATAAACGATCTTTACCTCCAGACCGTCTACTCCTTCTACGAAATGGGAGGCCAGAAAGTCTGGGACCGCGAAAGGTGCGCCTTTGTATTCGACCACTATGCACCCTGCCCGGACGTAAAGAGCGCAGAAAATCACAAGGCTATGCGCGAGTTCGCCATGAAGAACGATCTGCGCTTCCACTTCGATACCAACTGCGGAGTCTGCCACCAGGTAATGCCGGAGGCCGGCGTTATCTACCCGGGAATGATAGTTGTTGCAACAGACAGCCACACCACCACCCACGGAGCGTTCGGTGCTATGGGAACCGGCTGCGGAGCAACCGATATGGCAACCATACTCCTTACCGGAGAGCTATGGATGAGAGTCCCGGAGATCATAGAAGTTCGCCTGGAGGGCGAAGCTCCCAAGGGAGTCTACCCCAAGGACGTGATACTTGCAGTTCTCGGAAAGATACGCGCGGACGGCGCTGTTTACAAGGCAATAGATTTTACCGGTAGCTACGTGGAAAACCTCGGAGTTGCAGGCCGCATGGTAATATGCAATATGGCTGTGGAGATGGGCGCCAAGACCGCCTACATGCAGCCTAACCAGGAGGTCCTGGACTACGTTTCCAAGCGCGCTGTAAGGCCCTACGAAGTCCAGTTTACAGATCCGGGTTACGAATACGCGGAAAGCTACGAATTCAACGTTTCCGAGCTTGTGCCCCAGCTTGCCTGCCCAAGCAGCGTGGAAAATGTCCACACCCTGGAAGAAGTGGTTGCAGAAAAAGAAGTCCGTGTAAATCAGGGCTACGTTGGCTCCTGCACCGGCGGACGCGTGGAAGATATTGCAGCAGCTGCATCCATACTCAAAGGAAAGCGCATTGCACCCTACACCAGACTTATAATAGTACCTGCATCCTCTGAAGTAATGCAGGAGTGCATAAAGCTTGGATACATTCAGGACCTTATAGAAAGCGGCGCTACCATTAACGCGCCCGGCTGCGCAGCCTGCCTGGGAGTCCACGAAGGCATACTTGCTCCCGGAGAGGTCTGCATATCCAGCACCAACAGGAATTTCCCCGGCCGCATGGGCTCCAAGGACGCAAGCATATACCTTGCATCCCCTGCCACTGTAGCCGCAAGCATACTTAACGGAAAGATCACAGACCCCAGGCCGTACATTTAAAGGTAAAAGACATGGAGAAAAAGTTTACAGGAAAAGTCATCCTTCTTGGAGACAACATAGATACAGACCAGATCTACCCGGGTGCATACCTGGCACTTACAGATCCTAAAGAGATAGGAACTCACTGCCTTGCAGGCGTCAGCACGGATATAGCTCCCAACTTTCCTGCCGGCGGCATGGTAGTTGCCGGAAGGAATTTCGGCTGCGGATCCAGCAGAGAGCACGCACCCATAGCACTTCTTGCCATGGGCGCCAAGGCTGTTATAGCAGATTCCTTTGCAAGGATATTCTACCGCAACGCCGTAAACCTGGGCCTGCTTCCTATAGTCTGCCCGGGCATATCCAAGCATGTTCTTACTGGCTTTACACTTACACTGGACCTTGAAGCCGGGACAGTAACAGTAGAAGAGACCGGCGAGACCCTCTACTGCGATCAGCTTGGAGAGCAGCAGAAAATGATACTTGAAGCCGGCGGCATCAAGCCTCTTATGAGAGCCCGCTTCGCAAAATAAAACAGACTCTACACTACTTTCTTCATTTTGATAAACCTTATTAAAAAGGCTGCAAGCATGCAGCCTTTTTAATGTTACTTGTCTTATTTTATGAAGCCTACCTGCTTTGAGATCAGCTCTACTTGTTCGTCCTTGATCTTGTTGTAGATCTTTTTCTTTTCCTCGAAATAGTTGCGGCCCTGGCTGTCTATGGATACGATCAGGGGTCCGAACTCCTTTACGCGGCAGTTCCAGAGGGTCTCGGGCATGCCCAGATCTCTCCACTCTGCCCTTACTATCTCCTCTACCTCTACAGCGGCTACAACGGCGTTGCCGGCCGGGAAGACGCAGTGGATGGCTCCGAACTCCTTGCAGGCGCGTTCGGTGTTCTCCTTCATTCCGCCCTTGCCGACTATTACGCGCACGCCTGTTATCTTTACAAAATCGTATTCGAACTTTTCCATGCGCATGGAGGTGGTGGGTCCTACGGATACCATCTCGAACTTGTCGTTTTCAAGAGGCCTGATTATAGGGCCTGCGTGCAGTATTGCGTTGCCGCGGACATCTACAGGTATCTCCCTGCCCTCTTCCACCACGCGGCGGTGGGCAACGTCTCTGCAGGTGGTGAGGCTGCCGTCAAGGTAAACAATATCTCCGATGCGGATGTCTTTAAGATCCTCCGCGCTGATGGGTGTTATCAGCACTTTCTTTCCGTCTCTTATCTCTACCATTACAGTTTTGCCCCCTTGTGCGAAAGGATAGTGTAGCTAAGGTCTTTGCCGAATATAATGTGCCCTCTGCGGTGGCTCCAGCAGCCTACATTTACTGCTACGCCTATGGCGGAAGGATGCCTTGCGGTGTTTTCTATGTGCACGCCCATTACGGAGTACTTTCCGCCCATGCCCTGAGGTCCGAGGCCTATGGCGTTTATGCCGTCCTCCAGGAGCTTTTCCATCTTAGCGGCGCGCTCGTTGGTGTTGTGGCTGCCTATGTCTCTCATAAGAGCTTTTTTGCTGAGAAGCGCTGCAGTTTCAACGCTTGTGGCAACACCTACGCCTACGAGCAGCGGCGGGCACGCGTTAAGGCCGTAGCTGGTCATCCTGTCCAGGACGAACTTTGTTATGCCTTCGTAGCCTTCGCCGGGCATCAGGACCATTGCCTGCCCCGGAAGAGTGCAGCCGCCTCCGGCCATGTATGTGTAGATCTCGCACTCGTCAGAGCCGGGGACTATATCCCACCAGACCGTAGGAGTGCCCTTGCCAACGTTCTTTCCCGTGTTGTATTCATCAAAGGTCTCAACTGAATTGTGGCGCAGCGGAGCCTCCTTGGTAGCCTTGATTACAGCCTCCTTGAGCAGGGCCTCCAGCTCTCCTATAAGAGGGAAACCCGTGCCGCACTTTACCCAGAACTGCAGCACGCCTGTGTCCTGGCAGCAGGGGCGGTCCAGCTTTTCCGCAAGCTCCTGGTTGCGGAACATGGTATCGTAGATTACTTTAGCCATCGGATCATCTTCTTTTTCGCGAAGCTCCGAAAGCTTGGCTTTTACATCATCCGGCAGTATCTTGCCTGTAAGGGCAACGAATTTTGCCATGATGTCTGTCATCTTTTCGACTTGTTTTTCGTTTGACATCGTTTCTCCTTCTGATGTTGCTACAGGTTTGCGTTAAAGAATTCAAATATCTGAGGGATCTCCCAGGTCCAGGCTGTGGAGTGAACGCCTCCGCCGACGGTGACCATCCTTATATCCACGCTCTGGCTCTTGATGTACTCGTAGTCTTCGGCCATCTTTTCGTAGCTGTTGTGGTCCTCCGTGCCGGCAATAAAGAGTATGGGTCTGCCTTCGTAGGCGCTCCAGTCGTTTGCAGAAGGCTCCGGGAGAGCTCCAGCGGGTGCCATGGCCTTAAACAGCCTGGGGTACTTTGCCCCAAGGTGGAAGGTGCCTATGCCGCCCATGGACTTGCCCATTATGAATACGCTTTCCTTGTTTACGGAGAACTCCTCCATAACGCCAAGTATTATCTTGAGTATTCCGGCCTCTGCTACCGCGTTCTCCTCCAGTTCTGCCTGCGGGTAGTAGGAAGGCTTTCCCTGCGCGTCCGTGAATCTGGGCTCTCTGAACATGCCCGAAGGCGGCACGTTGCCGCCGAAGTTGCTGCGCACAACAAGGGAGTTTGGCGCAAGAAGCAGGAAACCGTACTTTTCTGCGTAGTAGCTAAGCTTGCCTTCTGCGCGGTCGAAAGGATCGTCCTCCTTGCCGCCGGCTCCGTGCAGCACCACTGCCATCTTCTTTTCCTTAAGAGACTTCCAGGCGGAAGGAACGTAGAGCCTGTAGGAGTTTACGACCTCTGCCTCCGGAAGCCATACAGCCCGGAACAGCTCCCCAACGCCGCGGGGGCTCATGGACCACTGCAGGGCCTTTTCCTTGTTCTTTTCCACGCGGATCTCTTCTTCTGTAAGGCTTACTATAAGTATGCCTGCTGCGCGGCTGGTCTTAAGGCCAAGGCTTGCTGCTTCGGCGCAGACTCCTGCACGCTCCCCGCCAAGTTCTTTAGCTCCGGGAAGCAGGCGGCTCATATCTGCCGCGCTGATGTATATATCTCCGTCCTTTTCCTCTGCCGGCTGCTGCAGAATGTACTGGGAATGGCCCCAGAGCGCTATTGCAGAGCCTGCCTTAAAGCAGAGCTTGTCCGGCTGAGCGCAGTACTTGCGCCCTGTTTTTTCTGATACTCTCATATTATCCACCTAATCCATGACCACAGAGTTCATGTAGACCGTACGGCCTTGCTCGTCCATGGAGTACTTGCAGAGGAATTCGTCGTAGAGGAACCAGCTGTCCTGTGCGGTTGCCGAATGGTGCTTGTTGTCCACTGTGGAGAACTGCACCATAGGAACGCCCTTGCTGTTTACGTAGACCTTGGTTGCGTAAGCGCCTGTCTTGTAGGTCCAGGGCTGGTCCCATGGCTGGGTCTTGTCGCGCTTGGTCCAGTACTGTGCGAACTTGAGCGTATCGGGGTTGCAGTCGAAATCTCCGCCGCCTATGTCCCTTCCGCCCATTATGATCCATATAGGACGCTGGTGGTCTTCAACTATGCCGGGAGTGTTGTAATCTCCGAAGAATCCGCCCCTTAGAACTCCGCTGGTCAGTGCTGCTGCAGCAAATACATCCGGCATGGCAAGCAGCGCCCTCTGGCCGAAAGCCGAACCCATGGAGTGGCCGGAGGAATATACCCTGCCCTTGTCCACAGGAAGCTCTTCTATAAGCTGCTCTACCATGAGGCGTATGAACTTTTCGTCGTCCAGAGCCTTGGGGTTCTTGTTGGCGTTCCACGCTGCGTGGGGAAGCCAGTCGTTCTTTGCGGAAAATCCGCCCATTGCTGCTGCCGGGAACACTACTATGAATCCCCTTGCCTGAGCCACCTTTATCCACTGGGTGGATGCTATGTGGCGCCTGTGCATGTTGCTGCCGCCGTGGAAGGACACCACAAGAGGCACCTTTTGGGACGGGTCATTTTTGACGCTTTCCGGTACGAACTGGTACCATTCGCGCCTTACTCCGTCCACATACATGGTCTTAAACTCAGCGCCGGCTTCCTCTGCGGTACGGTAGAGGCGCAGGTTCCAGTTGCCTATGCCTGCGTACCTTGCGTGGCGGGAAAGGAAGCCGTCCCAGATCTTAAGCGGCTCTATAGCCTCTGCGGTCTGGGTAACTATTACCTTGCCGCCTACGAGCTCGTCTATAAGGGAGTCGTTAGTGTTGTCCTTGGGGAAATATGTGCAGCTGCCGTCCTTGAAGTAAGGCTCGCTTTCGGAGCGGTTGGCCTTCTTCCAGTGATCTATAACGCGCTGTGCGTTTTCTGTTATCTTTTCTGTTGAGATCCAAACAGGCATGGATATGCAGCTTCTGGGAACGCCGGGGACCTCCGATGCCATGCTCTGCGTAGCGGCAAGTTCCTCCGCGCTTACAGCCGGATCTCCGCAAAGGAAGAGCCCTGCGAATGCCATGGGGTTGTTCATTACCATGCGCTGAGCCTTTGCGGCGCCGCTGCCGTAGCCTGCCGCGAATATGAAGTTCTTGTTTGCGACGTAGAAATCGCGCCTTAAAACGTCCTCTATTATTGTTGCAAGGGCTTCGTCCAAGATCTTCCCGTCCGGGAGGGCCACAATAAAGCCACGGGCGTCTGCTGCAGCCTTCCAGCCGGAAGCCTCAAAAAATGCAAGCCTGTCCGCGTCCTTGTCCGGGACCAGTATAAGAAGCTGGGAAGAAAGGTGCGTGCATTCGGGTATGTAGATGCAAAGCTCTTCATTGGGGAAGTGCAGCATGCTCTGCCTGAACAGGCCGCTGTAGGGCATCTTGTAGAGATCGTCCTTGTTTATCTGATCGAAGAACTGTTTTCTGCTTTCTGGGAAGTTTTTGATATCCATGATATCCTCCTATTTTCCGGGCTGCGGGGCTTTAGCAAGTATAGCGGCTTCTCTTTCGTAGAGCTGCTTTGTGGTTATGATATCCTCTGTTCCAAGCATCTGCCTTATTATGAAGGCAAAATCGTAAGTTATCTGGCCGTCCGCCTGGGAGAAGTAGCTTACATCGTAGCCCTTCTTTTCCTTGTGGCCTGCGAATCTTGCGGCTATCGTAGCCACCGGCAGCAGGAGCACGCCGTCCTCGTATAAGGTGCGTGCGCCGTGGCAGAAGTGGTCGTCCCACACGTAGGTCTTGTTGCAGGCAGAAAGCTGCATGCGGTGGCTGCCATCGCTTATAACAGCGGAAAGTCCGTTGTCCTCCAGGACTACGCTAAGCTGCGGGTAAAGAAGGCTTATATCCTCTGCGGAAACGTAGGCTGTGCCGTCCTTATATACTGTTCTGCAGGAGAGCTCCACGGTCTTGTTGTCCACCAGAGCCTTGGCTGCACCGTCTGCAAGCACTACAGCGCCCTTGTCCGGTGTAAAACCGCGCGAAGGCTGCCCTTTAACGCTCTTTCCGCCCTCTTTGCGCCACGCGGAGAAGAAATCGGACCACACGAAGTCCGCCATATCCATGCTGGGGCCGTGCCCGCCGCCCTCTACAGTGTAGAAGTGGAAATCGTAGTTCCCCTTGTAAGTCACCGCGTTGTATCGGCCTCTTACCGAAAGCTCCACCTGGCCGTTTGCACCGTTAACGCTCTTCCAAAGCTCGTTGGTGGGTATGTTCTGCAGTATGTACTTTTCTCTTACTATCTCGTCCCTGGTAGCTCCGGCGTCCTTCATGCCGCGCATGTGGTCGTAGGTTGGAACTTCATCGTCCAGGTGCTCGTAGACACCCATTGGCATTGCAAGGTCCGCAGAGCCGTGAGTCCTTACGACAGGAATGGCATGCTCTTTGCCAAACAGGCAATCACCATCCGGGCTGAAATACCTTGTGGCGCCTACCGGACCGGACATCAGCGCAGCTGCCGCAAAGCAGTTTCCCGGCCTCTGCACCAGGTAGTAAGAAGCCATAACATCCCCGAACGACTGTCCGTGCAGGTAGATGCGGCTCTCGTCTATATTGTATTTTTCTATAGTTTGTTTTATAAGAAGGTCTATGTAAACAAGATCATCCTTGATGTCTTTGGATCTTTCCTTATTTGAAAAATCTTCCCATGCGCTCCATGCGCTCTGAGGCGTAAGGGACTGCGGGTAGAGCACTATAAAGCCCTCCCTCTCAGCTACCTGAGCCCACGCGGTGGAAAGCTCTGCGTGGTGGTTATCTCTTTTTGCACCGGATCTGCCGCCGTGCAGGGTCAGGACTAGAGGAAAAGCCTTGCTGCCGTCGTAGCATTCCGGCACGTATTCTTTCCATGTCCTTTCGGCGCCGTCTATTACGCCGCTGCAGTCTGTAAGCCGTTCCGGCCTGTCGAAACGCTCGCGCGCTTCCTCGAATCTAAGTCTTGGTCTTACTCTGAGTTCCATATCAGACTCCGTCTTTTTAAAAATGCCCGCAGACTTTTGGGGTCTGCGGGCGATAGGTCATTGTTTTCTTTCAATGTCCCACAGGGATAATGAAAGCTGTATTAGTTTGTACCGAACTGGCTCTTGGTGATCTTGCCTTCTACAACTGCCTTGCAGTCTTCGTCGGTGCTCTTAACTTCGGCGCGGATCTGCTCAAGGCTCTTAGCATAGAACCAGGAGTTCATCTTGGCCCACTTCTGCTGAGTAGCGTCGTCCTTCTCAACTTCGTTGATAACGCTGCAGATCTTCTGAGCAAGTGCTTCGTCCATGTTTCCCGGAGCGATGATGTACATCGGAGCGCGGAAAGCGATGTCAAGAAGTCCAAGGTCATAGTAAGTATCGATGTCCTTGGTGGAGGGAGTCATACCGTCTTCCATGTGGGTGTTGTTGAAGAGGCCCTTCAGCTGGCCGGACTCAATGTACTGAGCAGCCTTGTTCTCGGACTGAAGACCAACGTTGATGGAACCGTTCAGAAGGCCGGTTACGAGTTCGTTACCGCTTGAGATGACGAGCTTTACCTTGTCCATAAGATCGTGCTTCATGAGGAAGAGCTTGACCTTCATTTCCTGAGTTGTACCGGTGTTGGTAGCGAACTTGACTTCGCCCGGGTGATCGTTGCAGTACTGGATGAATTCCTTGTAGTTGTTGTACGGTGCGTTGGGCTGGGTAAGGAAGATGGATCCCTGTCCGTTTCCGCCTGCAGCAGGAGCAACGATGGTGAACTGTGTCGGATCCATTACGTTGTACTGATACTTGCCCTGATGATACATAATGTTGGAACCGGAACCGGTGAACATGATGCAGCTTCCATCGGGCTTCTCGTTACGGGTGAGCTCCATAGCCATGGTGCCGTCACCGGTCTTCTCGTCGATGATCTCGAACTTAGCGTTGGGGTACTTTGCGCTGAGGAAGTCGAGCAGGTAGCGAGCGGAGAGGTCAGTGTTGCTTCCGGCTGCGCCCGGGATGTAGACCTTGATGTTGCCGGATGGCCAGTCGTAATCGTCCGGAGTCTTTGCAGGAGCTGCGTTGTTGGTGTTAGCAGCGTTGTTTGCAGAGCTGTTGCCGCCGCATGCTGCCAGGGACAGTACCATGATCAGCGCGAGCATGAGTGCGATAACTTTTTTCATGAAATAGTCTCCTTTCAAATATCTTTAAGTGCTTAAAGAATCGTGTTTGGATCAGTTCTGAGCCGCGTCCTTCTTCTT
>CADALS010000006.1 GCA_902788795.1 uncultured Eubacteriales bacterium
GACCGTTCCGGTTAAGCCTTGATAAATACAGGTATGATATTACAACTCCAATAATCCCCGCCAGTGCATCAACGAAGTCTGGAGTATTAAGTATTGGAACAAAGACTTCGTATACCAAGTTGATGAAGACGATAATGATTGAAATTATTCTAATGATCTTCATTTTTCCACCAGAAATCAATACTGTGAATCCTGTAAATATAGAAAGCATCAATGATAAAGAAAAGTTGGTCACATGAATATCGATTATTTCTGGCAAAATAGTCAAGCTGGGATTGATTGTGCTAATCCACCTACAAATCACAAAGAATAGGCATACTACACATATGCTCAGGTATCGGTGTGTGTTGGTTCATCTGATAAAACATCATAACGATTAGCTTTAAAGAAAATCTTTCATGAAAAACAAAATCCGGAAACTTACCTCTTCCGGTTGAGCAGTTCCGGTTCATTATCCAGCTGCTGGATAGCAGTTGAACCGGTTCTGCAATAGCTTCAAATTATACTTTCAAAAGTTCCAATGAAAAGAACCGGTGATCACCTCAATCACCGGTTCTGCTTTTTGTCACGAAATTGTCACGAAGCACTGTTCTGAATCTCTGAAAACCCTTTATTTTCAAGGCTTTTTGAGACTTGCAAAGACAAATTGCGATTTGTATGGATGTAGTATATCACAAAGTATAATCCTTTGCCTTAACTATCGTTCCCGTGACTGGACTTTCGGCTTTACCTCTATCACGGATCTGCATGTATCAACATACTCTTTAGCAGTGATCAGTCCGGCTTTCCAATCCAT
Source organism: uncultured Eubacteriales bacterium (assembly GCA_902788795.1). Classification (GTDB taxonomy): domain Bacteria; phylum Bacillota; class Clostridia; order Peptostreptococcales; family Anaerovoracaceae; genus RUG13409. The sequence continues at coordinate 797 of CADALS010000006.1, forward strand.
ATAATTCGCAGCAGCCTGTGCATCTTTAATGGCGTGCATCAGTGTCTCGGGCTTTTCAGATATCCCTTTGATCCAAGCCTGCACATATGCTTTGTGTTTTTCTATATGCTTTTCAGAAGGCTCTATCCTAAGATAACCGTAACAGACGCGACCGGAAACGAGCTTGTAAGCATCACCGCAGAAAGAGACTACGGACACATGTTCATAAGCAGCGCGTCCATCCGGACAGGCGGCACCTATACGGTAAATATCAACGGATCTGCCGCAGCCAGCATCACAGTCGGCAGCAGCATAACAAACTACAACTAGTTGGCGTGCTCCCCAAACAGCATGGCCTTGAAAGGCAGCAGCGCGGCAGCCGGAAGCCCGCCGGGAATGCAGCAAAGAAATCCACTTTGATGATGATGTAAAGTAATAACAAGATTCCAATTTGTTCATGTAAGTAATGAAAAACCGCAGTGCCCGGACTGCGGTTTTGTCAATTATTATAGGGAACTTAAAATGAATAATGCATGCCCTCCGGCTGCATGTTCATAAACAGCGTTACCGTTCTGTGTCTTTCTCCGGCCTGTGCGCGTAGAATATCCTCCGGGGCTTAAAATACAACAGTTTTTCCCAGTCCTTTTGCAGCGCGGCATTCGTTTCTCCATATATCCCGATGTACTCAAATGGCTCGAGATCGCCGACAAAGCAATCCCCGTCATCCAGGACCAGCGATACGCTGTCCGGACTGTGGCTGGGCGTGTGGACAATCTCACCGGCTATACCCATTCCCTGCAGAACGGCCCTGCTTTCTTCGCAGGATATTATGACAGCCCGCGATTCGTCTACAGGATCCGTTGATAGCTTTTCTCTGGAAAAAATAGCATCCGAAAAGTGCACGCAGCTTCTTTGCACATCCGGCAGCAGAAGCTTTACCCCCTGCGTCATCAGCTCGCTGATAAGGCCCATATGGTCCGGATGATAGTGTGTGGCCATTACATATTCGATATCGCATACCCTGATATCGTTTTGCTTCAGCGCCTTGTAAAACGCAGACAATGTTCCGGCATAGTCTGTATCTACAAGAAGCCGGCCGCTTTTGCCCTCGATCAGGAACGTTTGGGTATTGCCGTACTTTAATCTAAGCATGTCAAAACACCGGAGGAAGTAATTGAGTTTAGTATTCTATGCTCTCACCATACCCTGTATACTTGAAAGGGGCACTAAAAGAGTATAAAAAGTTTTGCTAAATCGATACTGTACAATTGGATACACTTTGGATACACCCGATAAAACGGCGTGGAAACTCCTTTATTTTCAAGGGCTTCGGGTGAAAGACCATGTTCGAGTCCCATGCCCTCCACATTAATTACACATTTTATTGCCCAGGTTTTCACAAAACATACCCGGGCTTTTTATATTTATGCAGTACTATTGCACCAATAAAAACGTAACGATGCAGCACACCCATAAAGGGGGACATAAAATGAATAATACATGCACTTTTCAGAGAAAAGAGAATAAATACCTTATAACCCCAGCCCAGCACGAAGCGTTTTTAAAGCTGGCGGCGGAACATCTCAAGGCAGACAAGTACGCCAAAAGCACAGTCTGCAACATCTACCTGGACACACCCACTCACTACCTGATACGCGAGTCCATAGACGTTACAGAAGAAGACAGACCGTACAAGGAAAAACTGCGCATCCGCACCTACGGATCTGCGGGCCCAGACAGCACGGTCTTTATAGAACTAAAGAAAAAGTTCGAAGGAATAGTCTATAAGCGCAGGGTCGAGACCACCCTCCGAAAGGCAGAAGCTTACCTTAAAGAAGGCAGGCTCCCCGAAGAGGGCCAGATAATGAAAGAGATCGACTTTGCGATGAGAAAGTACGGATGGCCGGAGCCGTCCATAATGGTATTCTACGAAAGAACAAGCTGGTTTGACAGGGACGAGCCTTGTATAAGGATAACATCCGACAGCAACACCCGCTACCGTACAGAAGACATGGACTTTGAGCTTGGAAGCACCGGACACCTGCTGTTTAAGGATGACACAAGGATACTGGAGATAAAAGTCCCCTGCGCCTATCCATTATGGCTCACGGAGGCGCTGGACAGCCTTGGAATAAGAAAGCAGAGCTTCTCCAAGGTAGCCACAGCCTACAAACAGATCCTTGGATCTTCCGAAGTCCTGAAGAATACAGCATAGCCCCAAACATTACCGGAGGAAAATATAATGTCTAATATATTCGCATCAATAATCGGAAGCAGCTTTACACTTTCCAGCTTCCTTATATGCCTGGCGGCGGCTTTCGCCTGCGGAATCATAGTCTGCGCGGCAGCGTCGTTCAAGGGAAATACAACAAAGAGCTACAGGACCAGCCTCCTGCTCATCCCCATGATAGTCACCACCGTGATCCTTATGGTAAACGGCAACATAGGCACAGGAATAGCAGTTGCGGGCACATTCTCGCTGGTAAAGTTCCGTTCCATACCCGGAGACGCCAAGCAGATAGCAAGCATATTCCTTGCTGTAGCGGCAGGCCTGGCATGCGCCTGCGGATATGTGGCACTTGCAGTGCTCTTTACCCTGATAGTATCCGCTGTGATGTGCGCCGTTGCAGGCATCCCGATGGCAGAAGACAGAAGAATGGGTCTTAGGATAGCGGTTCCCGAATCCGTGGACTACACCTGCGCATTCGACGACCTGTTCGAAAAATACACGAACAAGCACAGCCTTTCCAAGGTAAAGACCACCAACATGGGCAGCCTTTACAGGGCAGACTACACCGTAGAGCTTAAGGACAAGGCCCAGATGAGGGAGTTCATGGACGAGATCAGGGCCAGGAACGGCAACCTTGAGGTAATGATACGCAGCCTTACCGAATCCGGCGACGAATTATAGACGGAGGTCAGAGCAATGAAGACTAATAGAATAAAAGCGGCTCTGCCCCTGCTGCTGGCGCTGTGCCTGGTGCTTGTCTTAAGCGCCTGCAGCGCAGCAGACATTCCGCTTAACGGCGGAGGATCCAGCGGCACAGTTACAGAGCTTACGACAGATACCATAAGCGCAGGAGGGACCTACACCCTCAGCGGCAGCTACAGCGGCATGATAACAGTAGACGCAGGAAGCTCCGATGTAACGCTGATCCTTAACGGAGCTACCATAACTAACGAGTCCGGCCCGGCTATCTTTATAAAATCTGCAGGAAACATGACTATACAGCTTGCGGGCGGAACTGTTAACACACTTAGCGACGGCTCGTCCTACAGCCTTAGCGCAGACGGTTCCAACCTGGACGCCCGCATATTCAGCAAGGCAGACCTTGAGATAGAAGGAAGCGGCATGCTTATAGTAAACGGCAACTGTAAGCACGGCATAGTATCCAAGGACGACCTTGTTATAAACGGGGGAACCATAGAAATAACTGCTAAAAAGACCGCCATGGAAGGCAAAGATTATGTTGAGATCAACGGCGGCACAGTAAAAATAAGCGCCGGGACCGACGGTATAAGCACTTCCAACAGCGAAGACGCCGGCAAAGGCAACATAGTAGTAAACGGCGGAACCGTAGAGATAATTTCCGGAGACGATGCCGTCCACGCAGAAGCAGACTTTACCGTAAAAGGCGGCACCATAACCATCAGCAAGAGCCACGAAGGCATAGAGGCTGTAAACGTCCTGGTAAGCGGCGGCACTGTATCCGTGACAGCAGAAGACGACGGCATTAACGCCACCAGCGAAGGATCCATAGTCATAACCGATGGCACAGTATACGTAGACTCCGCAGGCGACGGCATAGACTCCAACGGGTTCATAGAGATCAGCGGCGGAACGCTTTTGATAAACGGCCCCGCATCCAGTGCAAACTCCGCAATAGACCACGACGGGACCTTTACAGTTACCGGCGGAACGATACTGGCTATAGGAGCGCCCGGCATGGTGGACGGCATAGATACAGCTAAGAACCAGGCAGTAATATCCGCGTACATAAGCGGAAACGCCAGGGATAAGATAACAGTAACAGACGCGTCCGGAAACGAGCTTGTAAGCATCACCGCAGAAAGAGACTACGGGCACATGTACATAAGCAGCGCGTCCATCCAGACAGGCGGCACCTATACAGTAAATATCAACGGGTCTGCCGCGGCCAGCATCACAGTTGGCAGCAGCATAACAAACTACAACTAGTTGGTGTGCTCCCCGAACAGCATGGCCATGTGAGGCAGCAGCGCGGTAGCCAGAAGCTCGCCGAGAACGAAGCAGCCGGCTATCTCTCCAAGCATTATGTACAGCATAAGCAGAGGGATGGGAAGGTCCACGCCGTAAGCGTACTTGAGCACGAAAGGCACCACAACGGTGTTTGCAAGTATAGCAGGTATGGGTACCAGCCAGCGGTTCTTTCTTAGCATGTAGCTGAAGATGGCGCCTACAAGAGTTGCAAGGCTTCCGAAGATAACGTCCCAGATAACAGCGCCTCCCAGAAGGTTAGCAATAACGCAGCCTACAAAAAGGCCGGGTATGGCAGCTGTTGTGAACATGGGAAGGATGGTAAGGGCTTCTGCCACTCTCAGCTGGACTTCGCCGAAAGAGATGGGTGCGAATACAAGAGTCAGCACTACATAAAGAGCGGCAATGACAGCTCCCTGAGCAAGCTCCAGGGAAACAGGTCTGGACATTTTCATAAATAAAAAACTCCTTGTTTTTTAGGGATGGTTTTCAAGAGACATCCTTAGTATATTTGCCCGCTTTCGCAAGCCCATGTATAATAACACAAAGCCGCGCAGGCATCAAGCAGTTTTGTGCGCAGTCGAAAAAAGAGAGCACTTACGGGTGCTCTCTTTTATTTGCTTAAACTGTGCAGGACCGTCCCCTATGCTGAAAAGAACACAGAGAACCGTCCCCTATGTTGCTAGTTGATGATTTCCTCAACTGCGTCCTTAACGTCCTCGACCTTGTCTGCAGCTGCGTCCTTGGCGTCTTCTATGGCATCGGCAACGTCTTCTTTAACGTCCTCTACCTTGTCCTCTACGGCGTCCGTGATCTCTTCTGCCTTGTCTGCAAGGGAAGCGATGATAGCCTTAGCCTTTTCTATAGCAGCCTTGAACTCGTCTATCTTGCCGATCTGCTCGGGGAAGAGCTCCTTAGCCTTGTCCGGGAACTGCTCCAGCAGGTTCTTGCCCATTTCGGTGTAGACGTCCTTGATCTTTCTTTCTGCCTCGGAAATAGCAGCCTTCTGCTTTGTGGTCTCAGCTATGTCCTTTGCTTTGTCTGCAGCCTTGTCTGCGCCTTCTTTGATAGTAGCGCCAAGGTTCTTTGCGGTTTCTTTAAGATTATCGAAAAATCCCATCTTGTTCCTCCTTATGCGGTGAGAAAATTAAAGCCTTGTACAAATTTTATTATACTTTTATTGTGGCCTCAGTTCAAGAAAAACAGGCAGGTCATAGCCAAAAAACTGCGCATATGCAGCATTTTCTATTCAGTTTTAACGCCAAGAGCATCCACAAGCTTTAGCGCGGTCTTAAGGACCTTCTCCCCTTTGCCTATGGTAAGGGAGATCCTCGGATCCACGCCGCCGTAGATGGTGAGCCTGGGCCCGTAAAGGTCCATAAGTCTGCCGAAGGCCTCCGGCCCAAGCACGTTGCGGCGTTCGAACAGCACCACTATGCGGCTCTGCTGCTGCACCAGCCTTGCGATGCCTGCCCTGCTGGCGCGGTTTCTTATCATGGCAATGTCCAAAAGGTTCTGAGCCTCCTGAGGAAGATCTCCGAAGCGGTCCAGGAGCTCCCCTTCTGCCTCCAGCCTGTCATCGTCCGAGACTATTGCCGAGATGCGCTTGTACATGCCAAGCCTTGTGAGCTCGTCTGCAACGTAGGATTCCGGCAGGAAGGCCGAAACCCCAAGCTCCACCTGGGTATCGGCGGATATGGGTTTTTCCTCCGGGGTCTGGCCCTTAAGCTCTGCCACAGCCTCTTCCACGAGCTTGCAGTAGAGCTCGTAGCCCACGGATACCATGTGGCCGGACTGCTCCACGCCGAGTATGTTGCCCGCGCCGCGAAGCTCAAGGTCCCTCATGGCAACGCGGAAGCCGGAACCGAACTCCGTGAACTCCCTTATGGCGCGCAGCCTCTTGGTAGCGATCTCCGTAAGGACCTTGTCCTTTTTGTAGAACAGGTAGGCGTAGGCCATGCGTGTGGAGCGCCCCACTCTGCCGCGCAGCTGGTAGAGCTGCGAGAGCCCGTAGCGGTCCGAATCCAGGACTATAAGCGTGTTTACATTGGGTATGTCCAGGCCGGATTCTATGATGGTGGTGGCCACCAGGACGTTGTGCTCCCCGGAGGTGAAGTCCATCATTACGTCTTCCAGCTGGCGCTCTCCCATCTGGCCGTGAGCCACGCACACATTGGCCTCAGGGACGAGCTCCTTTATCTTGTCCGCTATGCGGTTTATGCCGCGCACGCGGTTGTATACTACGTAGACCTGGCCTCCGCGCCCGAGCTCGCGCTTAACGGCGTCCGCTATGAGGGCGTCGTCCTGCTCCATGACGTAGGTCTGCACGGGGTAGCGGTCCTCGGGCGGCTCCTCTATTACGGACATGTCGCGCACGCCTATGAGGCTCATGTGCAGGGTCCTTGGGATAGGAGTTGCGGAAAGCGTAAGAACGTCCACATTGGCCTTGAGGGCCTTTATAGCCTCCTTGTGCTCCACGCCGAAGCGCTGTTCCTCGTCTATTACCAAAAGCCCAAGATCCTTGAATTTTACGTCTTTTGAGAGGATGCGGTGGGTGCCCACTATAAGGTCCACCTCGCCGGTAGCGAGCTTTTCTACTATATCGTCCTGCTCCTTGGCAGTGCGGAAGCGGCTGAGCATCTCCACGTTGAAGGGGTATGGTGCAAAGCGGTCCTTAAAGGTGTGGTAGTGCTGGTTGGCCAGTATAGTTGTAGGCACCAGAACGGCGGCCTGCTTGCCGGCCTCCAGGCACTTGAATATGGCCCTTGCCGCAACTTCTGTCTTGCCGTAGCCTACGTCTCCGCAGAGCAGGCGGTCCATAGGACGGGGGCTCTCCATGTCCTTTTTTATCTCTTCTGCGCAGCGGAGCTGATCGTCTGTTTCCTGGTAGGGGAAGGCGTCCTCGAATTCCCTCTGCCACGCGGAATCCGGGCCGAACTCAAAGCCCGGCTCCAGCTGCCTTTGCGCGGAGAGCTTAAGGAAGTCCTCCGCCATGTCCTTGATGGCGGCCTTGGCTTTGGCCTTGGTTATCTGCCAGTCCGGGCCGGAGAGCTTGTTGATCTTGGGTTCTATGCCCTCGGAACCTACGTATTTCTGCAGGTTCTCCATCTGGTCCACGGGAACGTAGAGCACGTCTGCGCCTGCGTACTGTATGCGCAGGTAGTCCATGGTGCTGCCGTCCACGGTGAGCTTTTCCACGCCGGTAAAGCGCCCTACACCGTGAGATTCGTGGACTACGTAGTCCCCTTTCTTTATGTCTGTAAAGGCCTTTATCTCCTGGCCTTTTGCGTGCTTTCTGCGCTTCTTTTTGGCAGACGCAAAGATGTCCGCCTCGGAGAGGTAGAGCTCTTTGTCTGCGGGGAACTCCGTGCCGGAGATAAGGGAGCCGTCTTTCAGCTCCACTTTGCCGTCCAGCCCTATCCTCTGCAGGAAGTCTTTAAGGTTTACGAGCCTGTCCGGGGTGGAGCAGGCTATGGTTATTCTGTAGCCGTTTTTAGCAAAGCGCCTGAGGTCTGTTTCCAGGACGTCCATGTGCCCTGCGTAGACCGGAGCCTGGCGTGCTTCTATGTGGGTGACGTCATCCAGCACCGGGGCGAACCTTATGGCCTGCGCAAAGGGTGTGGTCCAGAAGGCTCCCAGAGCCGTTTTGAGCGTGTTTATCTTTTCGAGGTCTAATGGGTCGGGATGGCTCTCAAAGTCGCTGAGAACGCCTGTTTTGCGCTCTAAAACCTGCTTGCGGAGCTCCTCCTGCTCCTTGCTGTAGAAGTCAAGGGCCTCGGCTATGCGCGAGGGGTCGTCCGCCAGCACGAAGGACGGGTCCGTAAGGTAATTGAAGATCAGCCCGGGCTGCTCGTAGAAGTAGGCGGAGAAGCCCTCCAGGTACTGGGTGTTGATGCCGTCCTCTATGCAGCTGATCAGGTAATCCCGCTGCTCGGTAAGGCCGCGGTAGGCTGCCGCGATCTTTTTGAGGCCGCGCTTGTTCTCCTCTTCCCCGCGGACGATGAGCTCCGCCGGGTATATGGTGAGGGTGTCCAGATTCTCCACGGAGCGCTGCGTGAGCGCGTCGTAGGAACGTATGGAGTCTATTTCGTCGTCGAAGAATTCTATGCGGACGGGGTTTTCGAAGCCCGGCGGAAAAACGTCGATTATGTCTCCGCGGACGGCAAACTGCCCGAACGCCTCCGCTGCCGGCATCCTTTCGTAGCCCATGCGGGCCAGGCGGGCTATAAGGTCCCCGCGGTCGAAGGTGTCATAGTAGCGCGCAGCAGAGCCGGCAGATTGCGCGGCGGAGCTGCCGGAGCTGCTGGATTGCGCAGCAGAACTGCCAGAATTGCTGGATTGCGCAGCAGAGCTGTCCTCGAAGCCCGGGATGCAGAGCCGCACCACGTCCCTCTCGAAAACATCGCGCGGGGCAAGCTTTCTGAGCGCGCCGAGCACTGGTGCCACGACCACGACCGGCTCACCGCTTGCAAGCGCTGAGAGTGCCGCCAGTACCTGCACCAGATCCGAGCGGCTCCTGGCCTCGTAGCGGAAAGACGCCGGATCCGTTTCGGGCAGCACAAAGATCCTCTGCTCCGTGAAAAACCTAAGATCAGAGGCTATCCTCTTTGCTCCGTTGAGGCTCGGACTTATCACCAGAGCCTGCCCCGGGCGCTTAGCCAGCAGCCGCCCTATAAGCGGCGCCAGCTGATTATCCGTAATACCCGTATAATTGGTAACCATTAGGGCACTATAATATCATAAACCCCCGAAAAGGTAAAGAATTGCAAGGAAATACGTAGTATAGTCTGCGGAGCGCCGGGGCAATTGGCTAAAACAGCGCTGATTTCCTGTGGTACGCTGAGACAATGTCAGAAATCCGCTAAATTACAGGGTTTCTGACATTGCTGAAACTGCGCAGGCGTCAAAACTATTAAGAATTATTAACTGAAACTCCGAACCTATCAACAGCTCTGAATAATTATTAGAAATAAGGAAAAGAAGCAGTAAAACTGCTTCTTTCTATCTCATTTCTATTCGAAGTTGATTACTTGTTCGCAGTAGTCCAGGGCGGCGCTGCGGTGGGTCACTATTATTACGGTTTTGCCGGGCAGGGCCTTGATGTTTTCCAGAACGCGGCGCTCGGTGGCGGCGTCCAGAGATGCGGTGGCCTCGTCCAGCAGGATGATCGGCCGCTCCGAAAACAGCGCTCTGGCGATCGCGATGCGCTGCATCTGGCCCTCGGAAAGTCCGCAGCCGCGCTCGCCAAGCAAGGTATCCGCGCCGTCCTCCAGCTGTGACACGAACTCGCTTGCGCAGGCAAGGTCCAGAGCCCTGGTTATACGTGCATCGTCTGATGCAGCCGTCGGGTCCGCAAGGCTCACGACCTCACGGATGGTGCCGTTCATTAGCTGGTTGCCCTGAGGCACGTAGGCAAATAGGCTGCGCCACTTGGAGTCCAGCGGGAGTTTTTCACTCGGGGTATTGCATTCTGTCCTAAGACTATCCACTGTATCCTGTTTGCCGGCAGCTTTTAGTTTATAGTATCTGAGGCCGCTCTGGGGTTTGAGTATGCACATCAGGAGCTTGAGCGCGGTGGTCTTTCCGCAGCCGCTGTGCCCGGTAAAGGCCACCCAGCTGCCCTTCTGCACCTCAAGCGAAAGGTCCTTAACAGCTGCTTCGGATCCTGCGCCATCCGCTCTATCTGCATACGAATACGAAACGTTCTCCAGGCCAATGGCGGCCAGGGAATCATAGAAAGCGCCGGGTTCCTCCGCTGCCCTATCACCCAGGTCTTCCTCAAACCTCTCAGCCTCCATCAGGCGCTCGGCGCTGGCTATCATGGAATAGTAGCGGGGAACAAAGCCGCTGATGTTCGCAAAAGGCATCTGGATCTGGGCCACAAGCTGGGTCACCGCAGTAAGCGTGCCGAAGCTCATGGTGCCCTTCAGGATGCCGTAGCCGCACCAGCAGGCCGCAAACAAAGACAGGCCGTTCATGATAACGGCAAACCCAATATTCGGCAAGTTGGAAAAGTGGTTCCTGCGCATGCGCTCCTTCTTGTGCTCCTCCATGCGCTCCGCCGCCTGCCCCTTAACGTAGCCTTCCGCGCCGTAGGAGTGGATCACCAGCAGGCTGCTTATGCGCTCCTGCAGGAAGACCCTCAGGCGTCCGTCGGCCTCCTGGACCGACTTGTGGTAGCGCTTCAGCACCTTCCTGAACAGCCAGGAGACCACGATCAGCACCAGCCCCAGCGGGATAAGGATGACCGTGAACCTCGGCTCCAGCGCCGCCATCATAGCAAGCGCGCTGATCAGTTTCACCACCATGCTGGCCACGCCGGGCAGAATGTCCACGAGCCCCTGCGACACCACCACGGTGTCGTTGGTCAGGCGGTTGAGCCACTCTGCGGAGTGCACGCCGGACACCTGGCTTAAGTCCCGGCCAAGCAGTGCATCCAGCTGACGCGCCTTAAACGCGTTCTCGAACGAGGCCCTGGAAAGCTCCATGAGCCAGCGGTTTACCGCCCTGATAGTGATCTGGAACGCCACCAGCAGCACGCCGTATAGAACATAGCGCCAGAACCCATCGGCGTCGCCTTTGGCCGCGCTGTCCACAAGTTCTTTAAGAATGACAGCATAAAACACGCCGGAGGCGCTATTCAGCGACTGCACCAGCGTCAGAAACACAAGATATATTCTTTTGCTGCCTATGGTCTGGTTGATCCAGGCTAGTGGTTTCTGTTCCATGATACTATGGTTCTATGCTTGATCCTGCGCCTTGCACAGCTTTCTTTTTATTCTGCCGCCCAGCCCGCGAGCCTTGAAATACAGCACTCTGAGCGGGTAAAGCGCCACCCACACGCGGGAATAGAGCTTAAATCTAGGGCTGTCTATGGGCAGCTCCCTGCCGCCGCGGACGATGGCAGTGAGCACGCCTATTATCTGGCTGTCCGCCACGCGCTCTTTGGCCCACAAGTTGTCGCCGCAGATGATGTAGCCCTCCGGCAGCACCTTGACGACCCTGTGCAGCACATATTGACCGCCGGCCCTTTTGTATAGTGGTATATCGTACTTTCCGAGGCGGCCCTTGGGCTTTTCGATAACGATAAGATCCCGCCCCTGGCGTATCAGGGGCAGCATACTGGTGCCCACGCTGGAATACACCAGCTGGCCCTCTTTTTCAATTATCTCCTCAAAAGTGTATTTTTGCATCTACTCTTCCAGCGCGCCTATCTTGCGAAGCTCCGACAGAGCCTTCTCCACGTCCTGCGCGATGCGCTCCTTTGGGGCGTCAAAGCGCTGAGCCATGGCATCCACTATGGCCTCCTCTGTGGTCTGCTCCTTGAGCAGCTCCAGTATTGCGCCCAGAGTCTTGTTGCCGCGCACTATCCCGGAGAACCCCGCGCCGCCCACCGGCACCAACATGGATTCGTCCGCCGTGTTGTGTACTATGAATTCTTTTTTAAGTTTCATGGTATGCTCCTCTCATCGCCGCGAAAGACACTTCCGCCGCCTGCGGCTCCATGTTGCAGCCCAGCCGGTAGAAACTGACCGCTTTGCCCAGCGCGTCCAGCAGCTGCAGCGTCTTTGCCAGAGCCAGCGGGTCCGCCGGCCTGTAGGTCTGCTGCACCAGCATGGGGTAGGCCTCCGCTGCGCTTATCTTTTCTATGTGATTCTCCGCCGCGCGTTCCAGTATGCACACAGCCCTCAGCGGCGCCGACATGTTGGTGCTGAGGTGATGCTTGCCGTCCCAGGGCGTGCCGTAGATCAGCGGGACCCCGTCCCTAAAGCGCACCAGGGGCTTGTCGTCGTTGATATACTGCGCTTTTTCGCCCAGCAGCCGCATCCACAGCCTCGCGTGAGTGCTCTTGCCCGTGCCGCTTTTTGCCGTAAACAGGTAGGCCTGGCCGTCCACCGCTATGCAGGATCCGTGGATCAGGAAGCCGCCATACTCCGGCAGACGTTCCGCTATCTTGCGGTACACCGCCAGGGTCTCCAGGTAGGGGTCCTTGTACTCCCGGACCGCGTGACCCTCCGCCCTGTCCTCCGCCGCAGACTTAGCCCGCTCGAACTCTATGTCCGCGGGAGTGGTGGAAACAGCAAAATCCGGGCCCACCTCCGTGCGGTAGCCCCTGCACATCTCGTGGACCGCCTCAAACTGCGATTCCACGCCAATATTCAGATCCGCCAAACGATAAACGCCAGTCATTCTATAGTTATTTTATACATGGTGGGAGTGGAATTCAAGGAGGAAATAAGGTGCGTCAGCCGCAGGCGCTAAGAATCGATTCGATTCCGCGCGGAATGACAGAAACCCGCTATTTAAATGGTCTTGTCATTATTTTTGACGCTTTTACTGCCAGAACACCCTGTTTCCAAGCATCTTGACATTGCCGCCCCCAAGAACTCGCAAAAACCACCATTTTTCAGCAATTTCCGCCGCATTTTACCCCCTTTCAGCCCCGAATAATGTCAGAAGGACTCAATTACAAGGATCCTGCCATTGCGCAAATTGCAGAAAGTGCTACGATCCAGTTTCCGACAGGATAAAAAAGCAAAAAGACGGAAAGCATTTGCTCTCCGCCTTCTTTAAGTACTGTTTCTAGCCTTCTTCAGTAATTGTGTCACTCGATGTTATTATATCTTCTGCTTCAAACATAATGACATCTAACTTCAGTTCCTCATACTTTTCCATAGCTTACCCCTCCTTGCTCTTACTGCTTTGATGCTCTGTATTCCATCGTCTTTTCATAGTAATTATACAGCGCTACCATCAGGTCCTTCAACTTCTGGCTTGTTCCAGCTGCACTCAGTTTCGTGTTGACATACGACAGTGCTGCTACTTTTACCTCAAAGCTGCTTCCTGCATTAACGTTTATGCTGTATACGTCCTTAAGCTTATGGGCAGATATTCCGGATATATAGATCCTGTATCTTCCGTCAGACTGGAGTTCTGCAACATTCTCTGTGCTGCTTCCTATCACAGCTGTTACGGTCCCATTATAGCTTGCCTTTGGCTTCAGGTAAACGTATATTCCAGTGGACGAATCAAGTGCCAACGCATATGAAACGCTTTCTATTCCAGAATCTCCGGTATCTCTGACTATTGCTACTTCCGCTGTTGCATTATTTGCCGCTGTGTAATCGCTTTCACTGTATGCACTGCCTTCTGGCATTGCCACATGATCTGTTCCAAGCGACCATCCACGCAGTTCAGACAGATAGGCCTGTGCATAATACCCATAGTCTCCTATCGCGGTTGCGAGCGCTTTCATTTCAGCAGAGTAATTACCATTTAGCATAGTGTTAAGGTATTCCTTAACTGAATACACATGCGAAACTTCCTTGCCATCGCCATAGTGGAAGGTTGCGGTGATCTGATCCGCCATCTGGATAGAGTTTACATAGCATGTGAATCCGTAGTATTTGCCGCTCTGATTCTTATGATTCTCATCAAACGGATCAGTGGTCGTCAGGCCATCCTTTCCGCTTACGGTAAACTCCATGTAGCTTGTGCTGTAATCCACACCGTCTATCTCAGGAAGATCCATGAAGAAGTTCACACCGATCTCTCCGGAGAGGACTAGTGAATGTACTGTGAATGCAGGCTCTGCAACCGCATCCTCTATCTTCGCATCTGTGTATGTCTGTCCGCCGTACTCTGCGGTGGCGGTGTAGATGATCTTGCCTGCGGCGTCGCCTTCGCCCTCGGTGTGAGTGACAGAGGCGTCTACTGTCATGGTGTGGGCTTCGCTGCTTGCGCAGATGAAGTTGGCAACTGCAGTGTAGCCGCCGGAGGTCTTAGTCCAGGTGAAGTCCTTGAACGTCCAGGTGTGGCCGTGGCCTTCAACGGTCTGCTCTGTCGGAGTTTCGGCAACAGCAAGATCCGCGCCGCGCTCTACAGTCTTGACGCTTATAACACCGGACTCGCAAGCCTCGCTGAACTGCAGTACACAGACGACATCGCCGTCTGCAGGCTGTCCTGTAAGCGCGTAGGCTATCCTGACAGTTGTGAGGCCGCCTTCTGTCCTGAATTCCGGGTTGTCAGAAAGGATGACGTTGTTTCCTATCTGGGCAACCTTCTCGAAGCTTATCTTAGCCGGATCGTAAGTTATCTCTGCTACGCCGTTTGTATCGTTAGTTCCGTCCTCTGTGTAGGTTACGGTGACCTTGGATGTATCAGCGTCCTCGGTGATCTCTACATCGCTGGTGATCGTCTTAGTTCCGCCAAGGCTCTTTACGCGGTTGAGGCTGCCAGCAGGCTGTTCTGCGGGGGCTGCCGCATCTTCTTCTACAGCTGCAGGCTGAGCCTTGCTTGCGAACTTAGCTGCCTCTGCTGCGAAGCGCGCCTGGACCTCTTCAGTCATGAGCTGATCCCTGGTAGCAAGAGGCTTAAGGTTCTGGAGCTCTGCTGCGTCTGCAGCCATTGTCTCGGATTCGCCGCCGGTGGATGCAGGAGCTACAGAACCGTTCACGTAGAGACCTGCAGCAGGCCATACGCCCTCACCGAAGTTGCCGGCGTGGTAAACAGCACCCGTGCTCGGGTTGATAATGATCAGCTCGGCAATATTATCTGTCTGGTGAGTCCAGTACAGATATGTTCCATCATAGTACAGACTCTGGTAGATGAAGCTGGTGGCAATGCCTGTATCAACTACCTTTGTCGGAGCGGAGAACTCGAATCCGTTACCTTCACTGTTAAGACCAAGCGTTGTCTCCCAGATCCCGCCGTTCTCGTCCAGGATATAATATGTACCGCCATAAGCGCTTCTCTCCTTGCACGCAATAGCAGCAACATACGAACCACCTAAAACATCGCTGGTATTATAGAGCGCATACGGAACACCGCTGTACTCAGTTCCGGATCCATCGTCTTCCGGAGCAAGTGGGCCGGCTATCAGATAAATTGCATATGTGTAGGCAAATCCAACGTATTTTGAGTATGTACTTGCGCCTACTGCCATATCAGTGGCCATTATATAGTTTTCGCCATACTCGGTGACGCTGTAGTTGTTTCTATTGACTGAATACAGGGTCGTGGTACGGGCGCTGGTATCCAATGTACCTGCATACAGGTTTTTCGTTGACTGCATGAACGCGGAGTGCAGATACAGCGGAGCATCGTTCAGCTCTATCTTGCTGCTGTTCTTGGCCCACGTAGGCAGGTTGTTTGCATTGAAGCTGGAGAAGTAGACCTCGCCTGCTTCGTCCCAAACTATGCCGTTGAGCGCCTTGTTTACAGTGGTTACCTTTACCGTGCAGCTTGCGCTGATGCTGGTGTTTCCGTTAGCTGTTGCAGTTATGGTCGCGGTGCCGGCTCCTACTGCAGTAACATGTCCAGTCTGGTCAACCGTAGCCACACTTGTGTTGGAAGAGGACCAGCTTACTGTGCGGTCTTCTGCGGTAAGCGGAAGCACCTCAGCAACTATGTCTGCCTCGTTGCCCTTGTAAAGATCCAGTGAATCCACAGTAAGAGTCACGGTAGTGACTGCGTAAGGATCTGCTGAAGAGTTATCGTTTACCTTAACAGCCTTAGCTATCTCGTTGCCTGCGTAGTCGCCCACGAATACTGCAACGTATCCTTGAGCGTTGGCGATAGCGCTGGAAGCATCCAGAGTTATAGTAGCATCGGCAGCTCCCGGAGCGGACTCAGCGTAGACAACATCTCCGTTCAGGGAAAGAACTGCCATGTAAGCGATGTTCCGATCGTCGCTTGCGGAGATGGCAAGAGTGTTTCCGTTAAGCGAAGCAACGCCAATCTGCGGAGCCTCATCGTCTACTGTAAAGTCGTAGCCGACATAGGCGCCGTCGCCCAGGGTGTTGCTCTGAATAACAGCAGCAAAACCTGTGTCATCCAGCATGCCCGCGTAAGCATCGGTCATGTTTCCGTTGTAGAGCATGCCGTTGTATTCCGGGATGGCGTAGAAGCCTATGCGGAAGGTATCGCCTGCGCCAAAGCCGTAATCAGCGGCATTTTTATTTACACTGACGAACCTGGTGCCGGTACCCTGCCATTGAGCGTTGTGCTGGTCATACCACAGACCGTCGACCAGGTTGCCTGTAACTGCAGATGTTACGATCTCCGTAACATTTCCGCAGGGTGCGTCCACCTTGGATACTGCAAATCCGGTAGTTCCGGCGAAGCGGACCAGGTTGTAGTAAATATTCACAAAGTTGGATCTGCTGTTTACAGCAAGCTTATCAGCAGGGAATGTATCCTCTATCATGTAGGGGTTGCCGGAGAAAGTCCTGGTAACTCCGTTGTAATTGATCGTAAGGTAGTTGGTGGAAATGTTTCCGGAATAGTTCTCCTTTACCGGTCCGTATGCCATATCTATGACGGATGCGGTGTCGAACATGTTAGGATCTGTCCAGGAGCCGTAGAATCCGATCAGCGGGATGCTGTGCTCGTGATCCATGACAACTCCCTCGGAAGTGCTGACGCCCTCGCAGGTAACATAAGTGAAACCTTCGATATATGCGCCGGAAGTGTAGGTCTGGTCCAGAGCTGCCTTCTGGGCAGAGGTGAGGCTGATCTTTACATTTACCTTGCGGCTTCCGTGTGCCGGAACTGTGCCGGCCTGCTCTGCGGCCTGGATCATCTGGATGAGCTTGTAGGCATCGTAGGAAGAGATGCCGTCGGTGCCGTCCAGTTCAGCAGCTGCGAGATCTATCTCGGACGCGGTCTTCTTTGCTACAACGTAATCCAGTATAGCCTGAGCATCGTCGTAGTCGGTATCTCCGTCCTTGTCCACATCGTGGCCCAGATCAGAAGCTGCGTCCCAGGTGTAGTTCGCGTTAGCGTTCAGCCTTGTGGTGGCAGTATCCATATAGGTATTGCCTTCGTAGGTGTAGTTGCCCTGGGTAAAGAGCTCTGTATTGAGCTTGAATGTGAGGTTCTCGTTGGATATGTTGTGGATGGTGAAGGAGTACTCGTAGACACCGGTCTTGTCCGGGTCGTCTCCGAATTCAGCCTTTACCTTGCCGTCTGCGGCAGCGCCGGTCTTGGCGGTGAGGGTATCGTCCTCAGTTCCGACAAAGACAACGGAAGCTGCGCCAATGGCCTTGTTTACATCCGCAAGGCCTGCGCCCTGCTGGAGCAGGGAAACGTACTCGCCGTCGTTGATCATCGGGGTGGCGGTGGACATCAGAAGGCTCTGCATTATAGCCCTGCTGCTGTAGCCGCTGACTGTGATGTTCTTGGCCTTAATGTACTGAGCCAGAACGCCTGTAAGACCTGCAATATGAGGAGCTGCCATGGATGTTCCGGAGTAAGAACCGTAAGAAACATGGTCATCTACGTTCTCATCGCTAGCGTTGCTCTTACCAAATACGGAGTAGATATCTCCGCCGGGAGCTGCTATCTCCGGCTTCATGATAAGCGATCCGGGGATTCCCCAGGAGCTGAAATCAGAGATGGTGGCATCCGCGCGATCGGTAGTGTTTCCTGCTATCAGATCGGTAGTAATGGTCATCTTCCCTGTATAGTAGGTGATGCCGCTTGCGGTCTTAGCTGTAGTATTAGCCTTGATGAGATCAGCATCTTTTCCGGAGATGGATGTCATCGGGAATGTACCGGTGTATTCATCCAGCTGCATTCCGCCAAGAGCACCAGGCTGGTTGTTAGCTATTACAAGTACAGCCGGGGAGTAGTCTATGGCGTTGTTGCCTTTTTCGTAGAAGCTGAGCTCTCCGCGGTTGACTATTACCATCTTGCCGCTGAGAGAAACTGCGCTGTTAACAGCTGCGTAGTCAGATTCATTTCCTATGGTGTTTATGTAGACAAAATCATATGTTCCTGCGGTCAGTGATCCGTGGGTCGGACCCGGGAATATATCCTTGCCATTAAACTTGAACGGTATTCCGGTAACACCGGTATTATCTGCGGAAGCAACACCAAGGCTGTTGATGTAGGATCCGGGGGATCCGCCGGTATGCTCGTAGATGTCATCGATATACAGATCGGACTTAAGGTTATAGGCCATGCTGGCGTTGTTGCCTGCGGAAATGGAGACAACAGTGCCTGCGTTATGCTGAGGATCGCTGAGGCTGTTCAGTATTTGCTGATAACCGGTAGAATAGGTGTATCCGGGAGAGCCTCCGCCAAGAGAAAGGTTAGCTGCATCGCATCCTAAAATAATGGCGTCCTCTATGGCTACCATGTAGTCGGAATCATATGCTCCGCCGTTTTGGCCGAAGACCTTCATGGATATGATCTGGGCATCAGGTGCCATACCTACGGCTTTTACCTCATCGGAGGCAAGTACATAGCCGTCATCACCTTCGACGTACTTATTTGCTGCAGCAATACCTGCAACGTGAGAGCCGTGATTGCTCTGGCCGTCTGTATCATGGCCGAGATTAGTGGTGTTGCCGTCCACGTAGTTATACGCAAACGGGATCTTGGCGTTTACATATATGCCCTGGCCGTTGAGCTGGGACAGGAGATTCTCAACTTCCGTTTCGTCCAGCAGGTCCGGAGCTGTTGCAAGCTGGCCTATGGAATAGTTAAACGCATCCTCATTGAAGGACTTGTGCGCTGTATCAATACCCGTATCGATTATCGCGATCCTGCTGCCTGCGCCGGTGTAGCCGACGGACCAGGACTGAGCGGCGCCTGTCATGAACTGGCTGGTGTTGGCGGTGTTGGGATCTGCGGCCTCGCCCTCCATGGCGGTGTAGAGCTTCTCGCGCTCAACGGACTTAACGCCGGCCATTCTCTCTATGATGGGGATGTCCTTGACCTTAACGTAGGCCGAAATTGCGTTGGTAAGAAGGGTCAGGTTCCACTTAACGTTGATGCTGTAGCCCACCTTCTGCTCTATGGAAGCGGTGAGGCTCTTCTGCTGCGCCTTGAGGCTGTCGCGGTAAGAGATCGCGGCCTTGTTGGTGCCTATGCCCTGAGTGGAGTAGCCTGCGTCCACTGTGCCGGCCTTGTCCAGGAAGATGGACACGCGGACGACCTCCTCCAAAGACATGTCTGGCTTGAGATCTATGATGCCAGGTTCTTCTTCATCTGGCTCCTGGATCTCTCCGAGCTTTTTGACGCCGAGAGTTGCAGGATCAAGGTCCTCCATCTCCAGCTCTGTGCCCTCTGCCGGCTGGTCTGCAGTCTGGCCAGGGTCATTGGCGCTTACAGCACCAGATACCTGCGCAAAGGCTGTGTCTGTCATGGACAGCACCATGATCAGCGCAAACAGCAGCGAGGCTAAACGTTTTCCGGATTTTTTCATATTATCCCCCATTAGCGAAAGGCTCTGATAATGCATAGGGTCTGGGGCTTTGATACGTGCCTGCAGCCCTTTTGGAGCCTAGTTTATTTAACTAGATATTATAAACTAATGAGGACAAATGAGCAATTGAAACTTGTTGGTTTCGGACAAAAAATTCACAGAAAAGTAGGCCGAATAGCACAAATGCCGCGCAGCAAGGCCGCGCTGCGCCGAAGTGAATTCACAACGGGGTCAGAATGATCTCAAAACCCTCACTCCGCCATCTCCGCCAGCTCTTCCTTGAGCACGGAGAGGTCTACTACGCATTTGTCGTCCCAGATGGACACTGGCATGGGGGCGTAGAGGTCCGAGATGCGCACATCAAAATCGTCCCCGTCGAACAGGTAGACTGTTGTCTTTTCGTTCTCCGGGTCCAGGATCCAGTATTCTTTGGTGCCGGTCTCCCGATACTTTTGGACTTTTATAATGTAGTCCTTTTTCTTTGAGGACGGAGATACCACCTCTGCAACAAAGGCCGGTGCTTCTTCTCCGCGCTTCCAGCCCTTGCAGTGGATGTAGACATCAGGCTGGACTACGGTTCTGTCCCCTATTTTCACATCCGACGGGGCCATCATAGCGCGGCATGGGCCCTTGTTCTCTCTAAGATATTGTTTGAGCTGGAAGAAGAGCTCGCCGGCTATCTCCTGATGCAGATCCGAGGGCGATGCCAGATCGTAGATCACGCCGTCTATCAGCTCGCAGCGTTCCTCGTCCGGCAAGGCAAAATAGTCCTCCGCGGTGTATTCCCCCTGTTTTTTATACATGTACTGCGGCTGGATGCCGTGCTCCTCTGCATACGCAGACCGTGCCGGCACACTATCCCTTACCACAGGATCCGACAGAGCCATCTCTATAAATGATTTGGTGTAGCCGCGCGGGTTTGGCGTGGTACCGGTGATTATCCTCTTTACCGTTATGACCGACAGCCCGGAGCGCTCCGCTATCTGCTCGTAAGTTAAGCCCAGCTCCCTTTTGCGCTGCTGCATTTCTTCTGTAGTCATAACTCTCCCTCCCGAATACACCTTAAATCCATCCGTCGAACTGACGACCGCCAGTCAGTATCATTTAGCGAATTAATGATATCAAATGATATCAATGATGTCAATCAATATCTCACGATCTCTTAAAATGATACTTTTTAGCAATACAAAAGCAGGGATCACAGTGATCCCTGCCAAAACCAATTTACAGCATTTACCAAAATGACAATTCGGGACCGTCCCCAATTATCATAACCCGTTGTACTTCTGCATCGCGGCGTCTACGCCGTCGGTAACGATGGTCTCGCAGGCGTCGGCAGCGCGCAGGACTGCCTTGGCAAGCTCCGGGCGCTCGGACTCGGTCCAGGTGCCTATAACGAACTTGTCCAGAGGAATGTCCCCGTGGGGCCCTAAGCCTATGCGCACCCTCGGGAAGTTGTCGAACTGCAGCTGGTAGATGACAGAACGCATGCCGTTGTGGGTGCCGGAACTTCCGGACGGGCGTATGCGGGTGCGGCCAAGCGGCAGGTCAACATCGTCGTAGACCAGTATAAGGTGGTCCGGCTCTATCTTATAGTAGTCCACCAGCGGGCGGACGGCATCGCCGGAGAGGTTCATGTAGGTCTGCGGCTTTACGAGTATCACCTTTTCGCGGCCTATGCGGGCCTCGCCCACAAGCGCCTTAAAGCGCAGGCGGTCTACACGCACGCCAAGTCGGTCTGCCAGTACGTCTACTGTCATGAACCCCATGTTGTGCCTTGTTTTTTCGTAAAGCCTGCCCGGATTTCCCAGGCCGCAGATCATGTACATTATTCTGCCTTTCCAGTAATTACCAAAATGACAATTTGGGACCATCCCCAATTACATTTATTTCTTTTCGAAGATGGAGCTGAGCGGCTCGTTGCTGTAGACGCGGCGGATTGTCTCTGCAAAGACGGGTGCCACGGACAGGAAGTGGTACTTGCTGCTCATCTTGTCTGCCGGTACGGGTATGGTGTTGAGGAAGATCATCTCCTCTATAGCGG
>CADALS010000007.1 GCA_902788795.1 uncultured Eubacteriales bacterium
TCGTTTCCGCCCCTATCGTTGTTGTTTATCTGCGGAAGCGGCCGCGGATGAGCTCGTTGGCTGCTATTATGTTTTCTGCCGGAACGCCGCACTCGGCAAGCAGTCCGTACTCGGAAAGGGTGCCTCTGCCGTGCGGCACGCCGAAAGCTCCGCTGTCCGAACCGGCCGCAATGCGAACGCCGGCTGCGGATGCCCTTCTGACGGCCTCTTTGTGCCTTTTCAGCGTGTTTTCAGTTACTTTGGGGTCAAAGCCCGTCCGGCCGCAAAAAGCTGCCACAGCGGCTATTGTGGGCACCCAGAGGCATCGGCTCTCAGCAAGGGCAGCTATGCATTCGTCGTCCATGAACGCTCCATGCTCTATGCTGTCCGTGCCGGCCTCTATGGCTGCCATCACAGTGCCGCGGCCGTTGCAGTGGGCCATAACGGCAAAACCCTCGCCGTGGGCAATATTCACGAGCTCCTTTGTCTCCTCCGCGCCAAGCGGCGGGCAGGAGAGCTCCCCGTACTCCTTGAAAGTTATTATCCCGGAGTACATTATTTTTATGAAGTCCGCTCCAAGATCTGCCGCCTGCTTTACAAGCGCGCGGAAATCGCTAAAGTCCTCGAAAGCCCGCCCTACTATCTTTCCGTAGCGCCCTTTCCTGTGGATCGCGAACACCGGCGTGGCATAATCTATCCCAAGCTCGGGGTGCTGCAGGCAATAGCGCTTTGCCTCCGCGCTGTTTCCTGCCGCGTCCCCTCCGTCCCGGAAATAAGAGACATTACAAGCAGCAAGGCGGGCAAATGCCGCCTTGTAGTCCGCTCCGTCCATCATTATGTGCCCGTGGCACTCGTAGAACCTGCTCAATTCTTCCTCCGCGCAGCTGTAATCAAGTCCGCTGCATTTCTAAGGCCGTTCTTCTGGCCAAGGCGCTAAGCCTGCTTTTTGAGCAGCTCCTCCCACTCCTTTACTATGCTGCGGTCCTTGAAGTAATCTATGCGCATGGCGCTCTGCACCCTGGCAAGGACAGCGTTGGTCCTCTCCTGGGCGGTCTTTGTGCCCTCAAGGATTATGTCGTAGACGCTGTCTATGTCAGCAGCCCACTTTGCGCGCTCCGCGCGTATGGGGTCGAGAAGCTCGTTAAGAACGTTTATGAGGAACTTCTTGCAGGTGCCGTCTCCAAGGCCGCCCCTGCGGTAGTGCTCCTTGAGCTCCTCCAGGTTTGCGTATTCGGGCAGGAACTCCACAAAGTGCTCATCAGTTGCAAAAGCGTCCAGATAGGTGAACACCACGTTGCCCTCGGTGTGGCCAGGATCCTCTATCCTAAGGTGGGTGGGATCCGTGAACATCTTGCCGTTTACCTGCTTTTTAACAGTCTTGGCGTCGTCGGAAAGGTAGATGCAGTTTCCAAGGGACTTGCTCATCTTGGCCTTGCCGTCTATGCCCGGGAGCCTGCGCTGGAACTCGTTTTCGGGGATCATGGCCTTGGGCAGCACCAGAGTGTCGCCGTAGATCCTGTTGAACCTCTCGACTATCTCCCTGGCCTGCTCTATCATGGGCAGCTGGTCCTCGCCGACCGGTACCACCGTGGCGTCAAAAGCGGTTATGTCCGCGCACTGGGACACCGGGTAGGTAAAGAAGCCTGCCGGAAGGCCCTCGTCGGAAAAGCCGCGCAGCTGCATCTCGGCCTTAACGGTCGGGTTGCGGGAAAGGCGCGCCGTAGTTACCATGTTCATGTAGTAGAACGTGAGCGCGTGCAGGGCCGGAAGCTGGGACTGCACGCAGATGGTGGTCTTTGCCGGGTCCAGGCCTGCGGAAAGATAGTCCAGCACCACGTTTATTATGTTGTCCCTGATCTTGCCGGGGTTGTCCGCGTTGTCCGTGAGCGCCTGGTCGTCTGCTATAAGTATGTTGATCTGATCGAACTTTCCGGAGTTCTGAAGCTCAACGCGGCGCTTAAGGGATCCTACGTAGTGGCCCAGGTGAAGGCGCCCTGTGGGGCGGTCTCCGGTGAGTATTATCTGCTTGTTGTCTTTGCTTTCCATTGTTTTATCTCCATATCGTATCAGCAGCCGAAAAAGGCAGCTGTTTTTTCCATGCGTTCTGCTATCTTTACGCCGAACGGGCAGCGTTCCTCGCAGCTCTGGCAGCCTATGCAGGCCGATGCCGTGGTGCCCAGAAGCTCGTAGTGGGACTTAACGCTCTGCGGCACTTCCGGCTGCTGCGTTGCAAGGTCGTAGAACTTGTTGACCATCGCTATGTCTATATCCATCGGGCAGGGCTTGCAGTGTCCGCAGTAGGTGCACTGGCCTGTGTAGGAGTGCAGCGGCGCCCCTGCGATCACGGAAGCGTAGTCCTTTTCGTCGTCTGTTGCGGTCTCGTAGGCAAGAGCCTGATCCAGCTGGGCCTTGTCGTCCAGGCCGCAGAGTATGGATGCCACCGCCGGCCTCGTAAGGCTGTAGTGTATCAGCTGGCTGGTGGTGAACGCCACCCCGAAAGGCGACGTCTTTGCGTCCAGCAGCCTTCCGCCGAAGAAGCCCTTCATTACCGTTATCCCAACATCTTCCTGCTCGCAGAGGCTGTAGAGCTCGGACCTTTCCTTGTCTATTCCGGAAAGCGAGCTGTTGTACTCCCCGAACATGGAGTCCAGGTCCTCGGTGGCAGGCCTCATGTCGAAGGCCGGGTTGATGCTGAAGAGTATCATCTCTATGAAGCCGGTCTCCACCGCGCGCTTAGCTATCCTCGGGTTGTGGGTGGACAGACCTATGTGGCGTATTATCCCGTCCTTGTGCAGCTGCTTTACGTAGTCCAGGTAGGGGCCGTTCATGGACTTTTCCCAGTCCTCCTCGGAATCTATGTAGTGTATCATTCCGAGGTCTATGTAGCCGCCGCCTATCCTTTCGAGCAAGTCCTCGAACGCCGGCTTCACGAACTCAAGATCCCTTGAGCGCACGTACTGGCCGTTCTGGTAGGTGGAGCCTATGTGCCCCTGCACGTACCACTTGTCGCGGCAGTCCGCGATGGCTGCGCCTATTATGCTGCGGGACTTTGGATCCGGCATCCAGCAGTCTATGATGTTGACGCCGCGGCGCCCCGCTTCCTTTACGAGCTCTATGGATCCTTCTTCCGGATGGCGCTCCAGCCACTCTCCACCGAAGCCTACCTCGCTTACCATGAGCCCTGTTTTGCCAAGTCTTCTGTAGTTCATGCTATCTCCTCAAATATGCGGCGGACACCGGGAATTCAAAGTAGGTGTTCGGATAGGGTTCGCCGTGCAGCACAAAGTGCCACCATTCGCAGTCCAGGGTGTCGAAACCGTTGCGCACCATTACTTTCTGCAGCATCATGCGGTTAGCGTACTGCTCATCCGTGATGCCGCGGTAGTCCGGGTGGGATACCTCGCTGAAAAGGTCGAAGGGACCTCCCATGTCCACCTCTTTGCCGCTTTTCATGTCAATAAGTGTGAGGTCTATGGCGCTTCCGCGGCTGTGGCTGGACCTTTTCGCAATGTAGCCGCGCTCAAAGACCTCCGCCTTGGTGAGCTCCGGGTAGAAGTAGGGCTTCATCCTTACGTCCTCGTCCTCTATGCCCCAGAGTATGAACTGCTTTACGGCAGTTGCCGGGCGGTAGGCATCGAACACCTTTATGCGGTAGCCCATCACGTTAAGCTCGTTGGCTGCGGACTTCAGAGCCCTTGCCGCCTCTATGGTGAGCAGCGCCACAGGCTCTTCGTAGCCGTCTATGCGCTCCCCTATGAAATTGTATGTCGAATAATATCTGATCTCCTGCACTATGCCGGGGACGAAGTCCGCCAGCAGCACGAACCCGGAGGGGTCCATTGCAGGATCGTTTATGCAGGTGTTTGCCATTGTATTTCCTCTGCGCAAGGCCTCAGACCACCTGGAATATAAGGAACTTGAGGTATTCGGTCTCCGGCACGCCCCAGAGTATCGGGTGGTCCGGCGACTGCCTGCGCTCTTCTATCTGCCTGAGCTGCACGCCTGCGTCCTTTGCGGCCTCCGCCACCATCTTGCGGAAGAGCTCCGCTGTCATAAAGTGGCTGCAGGAACAGGTGGCAAGGTAGCCGCCGCGCGGCAGTATCTTCATGGCTTTGAGGTTTATCTCCTTATAGCCGCGGTATGCGTTCTTTACTGTAGCGCCGCTCTTGGTAAAGGCCGGCGGGTCCAGTATTATGAAGTCGTAGGGGTGCTTTTTTGACGCTGCCAGCTCTGTTAAGTAGTCGAAAACGTCTGCCTGCACTGTATCTATGCGGTCCGAAAGGCCGTTCATCGCGATGTTTTTATTGGTCTGGGCTACGGCGTCCGCCGAGATGTCCACTGCTGTGACGTGGGCCGCGCCGCCCTTTGCGCAGTTCAGCGCAAAGGCGCCGGTATGCGTAAAGCAGTCCAGTACACGCATACCGGCCGCCAGCTTGCTGGCGGCGGCGCGGTTGTACTTCTGATCCAAAAAGAACCCCGTCTTCTGACCGTTCACATAGTCCACATCGTAGAGAACTCCGTTCTCTGTTATAGTAACGTGGCCGTCATCTACAACACCGGGAAGCTCGGATGCCGCCGCAGCAGAGCCCTCAGCTGCGTAGTACCCCTTGCCCTGCTCCATGCCCTCCTTGAGCCTCAGAGCAGCCTCGTTCCTCTCGTAGATGCAGCGGACCTTGCAGCCGCCTGCCTCAAGGGTCTCCTTCAGCAGTCTGTAGATCAGGTCCTTTATTTTTTCAATGCCAAGAGAGAGCACCTCGGTCACCAGGACATCCTCAAACTTATCCACCGTAAGCCCCGGGAAGCTGTCCGCCTCGCCGAAGATCAGCCTGCAGCAGGCAAAGTCCGGCCCCATAACTACCTTGCGGTAATCCACGGCGTATTCCACGCGCCTTCTCCAGAAGGCCTCGTCGAACCTGTCGTTGGTGTTCCTGGATATGAGGCGCACTCTTATCTTTGAGTTGTCGTTTATAAAGCCGCTGCCCATCCAGCTGCCTTTTTCGGTGAAAACGTCTACTATGTCTCCGTTTTCGTAAGGCTCCGCCGGACCCTGAGTCTCCTCTCCGTACACCCAGGGGTGCCCGGACTTGAGCAGCTTTTCCGCCTTTTTATTGATTATTACTTTTGCGTATGGTCTTTCCACGTTTACTCTTCCGGATATCGCTTAAGGCTGCCCGGCCGTTTAGCTGCGCAGCGCCTCTTCTACTATTTCTCTTACCTGAGCAAGGGTCAGTCCCTGCTCTTCTGCTATTTTTACGAGGTCGTCGTACTCGGCCTTGTGCTTTGCAAGGCGGCCCTCTCCTGAATACTTGACCCTGACCGCGCCGAGCTCCGTCTGCACAGTCTCCACGCTGCGCCTGAGGGTGTAGCGCCCGAGGTCCAGCCTTCTGACCCCAAGGGTCGTAGTGTGCCTGAGCATTAGCTGCGCAAGCACGTCAGCCTCTTTTGGAGTGCAAATGACGGAAAGCATTATGCCCGGGCGGCTCTTTTTCATGGTGATCGGCTGGGTGTAGACATCCCTGGCGCCTGCCTTGAAGAGCTGCTCTGCGGCAAAGCCCAGGTCCTCGCCTGTCATGTCGTCCAGGTTGCATTCCAGCTTTACGCAGGTTCCGGTCTCTATGCCGTCCGCTGCGTTTGCTGCCGCCTTGACTGCTGCGCTTTCTGCACTTTGCGCAGCCTTGACCGCCGCGCTCTCCCCAAGGAAGGCCCTTACGCAGTTTGCCCTGGCAAAGTCCTTGCTTCCCATGCCGGAGCCTATTTTTTGCACCGTCATTGCAGGCATGTCTCCGAAGCTTTCTGCAAAGTATTTGAGCAAGGCTGCCCCTGTCGGAGTGCAGAGCTCGCCTTTTATATCGCTTGAATAGATGGGCACGCCTTTAAGCAGGTAAGCTGCCGCAGGCACTGGCACAGGAAGTATGCCGTGGGCGCACTTTACGTTGCCGCTGCCTACGTGCACCGCGGACGCGGCTACCCTATCCGCGCCTATCTCGTTCATAAGAAGGCACACGCCTACAACGTCTGCCACGGCGTCTATGGCGCCCACTTCGTGGAAGTGGACCTGCTCCACGGGCTTTCCGTGCACTGCGCTTTCAGCCTCGGCTATCAAGCCGTAGACCGCCTTTGCATCCGCCTTCACCTTTTCCGGAACGTCCAGGCCGTCTATCAGAGCCATCACATCAGCCACGCTGTGGTGCGCATGGTGGTGATGGTGCTCGTGGACATCCAGGGATTCCTCTTCCTCCCCGTCTATCCACACCCTCATGTGAGTGCCCTTGATGCCGCATTTTTCAGCGTCTTCAGCGGCCACGCGCACGCCCGGAAGCCCCAGGGAGTTCATCTTTTCAACAAACTTTTCCTTATCGTCCAGAAGCTCCGAAAGCGCAGCCGTCAGCATGTCGCCGGCGGCTCCCATATTGCATTCCAGGTAAAGTGTCTTCATCTGAGGTCTCCGGTCATTGGCGAAAGTTTGGCCTTTTCGAGCGCCAGCACTACCGCCGGCACCAGAATCAAATGTATCAGAGCCCCGACCGCTGTCGAGACGAAATAGCTCGTAAAGAAAGCCGCGAAAGTGAACGGGCTCTTGCTCCCTATTATTCCTACCGCAAGCATCAGAGCTTTGGCCGCGCCTCCCACGAACCTGCCAAGTATCATCGCGCAGACGAGGGAGATCATCATAGCCGGAAGGTGGCTCTTCCAAAGCCTTTTCTTAAGAAGTGCCTGGTAGAAGACTCCTGTAAAAAAGCCGTAGGCGGCAAGCTCAAAAGCCATGGGCAGAGCGCTGGTCGGGAACACAGGGATGCCTACGATAAGACCTCTTAGCACCGGCATCACCGCGCCGAGCACCGCGCCCCAGGCCGGACCGCAGCAAAGGCCGCAGATCAGAGCCGGGATGTGCAGGGGGCTTATAACTTTAGCTATGGCCTGGATGTTGCCTGTTATGAACGGCAGCACAAAACCCACTGCCAGAAGCAGCGCGGAAATTACCAGCCTGTATGTTTTCCTGGATGTATCTGTGCTCATCGTTTTTTATACCTGATTCCGCAGCTCCTTACTTGCTGAGAAGATCCAGCATCAGCTGCGCCGCGTTGCCCTTAACGTCTGTGCTGTAGAGTTTAAAACCATCGCTTCCTTCTGTCCCGTTCTGGAAATAGAGGCGGAGCGTTCCGTCCGAAGACAGTGCCGGCATTATCACAAAGATCTGGCGCGAATTAAGCTCTGCCTGGTACCAGTCCATGCCGTAAGTCTGAACGGTATACTCGGCCTCGGTCCAGTCCCTTCCACCGTAATTGATATACTCCATAAGAGTCTTTTTCTCTTCCGCGGTAAGGTTTGGATCCGGATACCCAGACTGCGATGAGTACACAGCCTTGCAGTGCTTTACTGTAATACCTGCGTATTCCTCCAGCGCCGGCATGTTGGTCTTTGGCGCGAACTCTTTTTTAACCGCCGGTATTATAAAATTGATCAGAACAACGCCGATGATGACCAGTAATATTATGTCCCAATTCTTTCTTTTCATTTCTGTTAATTTCTCAAACTGTGTATTGGTGCCGGGATCCTGCCGCCTCTGTCCACGAGGGTCTTGCAGGACCTCTGGTTAACAGGCATTACGGGGCCGGAGCCAAGCAGGCCTCCGAACTCCACAACATCGCCGACCTTGCAGCCGGGAGCAGGTATTAGCCTGACCGCTGTAGTCTTGTTGTTTATCATGCCTATGGCTGCCTCGTCGGCTATGATGCCGGAGAGGGTCTCAGCGGTCGTGTCTCCGGGAACGGCTATCATGTCCAGTCCGACGGAGCAGACGCAGGTCATGGCCTCCAGCTTTTCTATGGTGAGGGCTCCGCTCTTTGCGGCGCGTATCATGCCGGCGTCCTCGGACACGGGGATGAAGGCTCCAGACAGGCCGCCTACGTTGGAGGATGCCATAACTCCGCCCTTCTTTACCGCGTCGTTGAGCAGCGCCAGTGCAGCGGTGGTGCCGGGAGCGCCTACGCTCTCAAGGCCTATCTCTTCCAGTATGTCGGCTACGCTGTCTCCTACCGCAGGAGTCGGAGCCAGGGAGAGGTCCACTATGCCGAAGGGCACGCCGAGCCTTGAGGATGCTTCCTGGGCAACCAGCTGGCCCATCCTTGTTACGCGGAAGGCTGTGCGCTTGATAGTCTCGGCAACTACGTCTATGGGCTGGCCCTTGCAGGCCTTAAGCGCGCTGTGCACAACGCCGGGGCCGGAAACGCCTACGTTTATAACGCATCCGGGCTCTCCCACGCCGTGGAATGCGCCTGCCATAAACGGGTTGTCCTCAACCGCGTTGCAGAACACTACCAGCTTGGCGCAGGCAAAGCCGCCCTTGTCCGCTGTGAGCTCCGCAGCCTTCTTTATGGTGCGTCCCATCATGGCAACGGCGTCCATGTTGATGCCTGCCTTGGTGGATCCGATATTCACAGAGGAGCAGACCTTGCCGGTTGTAGCCAGGGCCTCCGGGATGGATTCGATCAGAGCCCTGTCTCCGCCTGTAAAGCCTTTCTGCACCAGCGCGGAAAAGCCGCCGATAAAGTCTATGCCAAGGTTATCCGCGGCCTTGTCCATTACCTTCGCAAACTGCACGTAATCTGTTGTCTTGCAGCTTTCGCAGGCAATGGCTATGGGCGTTACGGAAACGCGCTTGTTTATGATGGGAATGCCGAATTCGCGCTCTATCTGCTGCGCGGTGGCAACGAGCTTTTCTGCCTTGCGGCATATCTTCTCGTAGATATTATCGCAGCAGACCTTGGGGTCCGGATCGGCGCAGTCCCTGAGTGAAATGCCCATGGTGACTGTCCTTATATCCAGGTGCTGCTGGCTTATCATTTCTATAGTAGAAAGGATCTCAGATGTGCTAAGCATGGGGGCCTCCTAGATCCTGTGCATGGCGTCGAAGATCTCTTCGCGCTGAATGTGTATATCCATGCCGCTCTTTCTGCCGTAGTCTTCCAGTCTGGAGGCTATCTCGCCGAATCCAAGGCTGCTGGTGTCTATGTCCACCAGAACGACCATGGTGAAATACTCCTGCAGTATGGTCTGATTGATGTCCAGAATGTTGACTCCCGCCTCTGCCAGCACGCTGCAGACACCTGCCGTAATGCCTACCTTATCCTTGCCGACAACGCTCAAAATGCACTTTTTCATAGCTGCTACCTCTCGAATACTGTATTAGTTGCTATGCACATAACATATCATGGTATTTTATCATATAAACACAGCGTTCTCAAGCCTTAAGAATCATATATAGATACCGCTGGAACCGGGAGCGGTCCTCTGGTAGCTATACAGGCATTTGTGCTGGCGCAAATGCCATTTTATGGTTTTGCTTATATTATATGGTTGCAAAGTGGCGCTGTTTTACGCTCTGCAGGACTGCATCTGAAGCGGATTTTAAGACGATTACTACAAATACAGCTACGTAGTCATATTTTGTAGTAATGAACACAAACAGATCGGGAAAAATCTTATTACCATTATGGCTATGGATGGACGTTTTGTACTAAAACCCTGCGTCCAACCCACTTATGCCATCATCCAGGTTAGTACAAAACCCCTTTACCTACCCCCTTTTGTACTGAATTTCCCACTAAAAACAGGCGCTACTGCTTGTGTTCATTACTACAAAACACAGTCAGAAAGCACCTGTTGTAACAAAACCATTTTTATCTGTCTCAGTCAATGCCCTATTTGTTTGTGTTGGTTTATAAAACTTATTACAAATGTACTGGAGCACTGCTGTTTTGTACTAATCACCGCATCTGCATTCCGCAATATCCTGGAGCTGCCATCGCCCTGATCACAGCAGGAATGTCCTGATATACTGCTCCGCGTCGTAAGAGGAAAACGGCACTTCCAGGCTTTCGAAGGTGCAGATCAGGTTTTTGCCC
This sequence comes from uncultured Eubacteriales bacterium, assembly GCA_902788795.1. GTDB lineage: Bacteria > Bacillota > Clostridia > Peptostreptococcales > Anaerovoracaceae > RUG13409. The sequence continues at coordinate 9,885 of CADALS010000007.1, forward strand.
GGAATAATACCATTTTTTATATACAGCGAGATCTTTTTCAGCGTGTTTTTCAGGTAAACGGGATCGTCCATCATCCCGAAGTGCTCCCAGTAGATCTCCTGCATGTCCCGGAGGCGCAGAATGCTGAAATCCGGGAAGAGCGGGTAGCTGACCGAGTCCAGATACAGCGGTTTTTCGTACAAATACACCTGCCTAAAGGCTGTAAGCGTGTTTGCTATTATCGCTTCCGACTTGGAACGGACCGCTTCGCCGCTGGAGGTCATGACCGATGGCTCCGCCCCTGAAACAGGCCGCTCCGGCCCCTTGCTTTGCAACCACTGCTCTGCCGCGGCTTGCTCCGGCAGGTACAGACCTGCGCAGTAAGGCAGAAAGGCGGGGGCCAGATCTGCGGAAAGATCGCGCTCTTCCAGTCCGGAGTGGAGCCTGCAGAATTCATTTGCAGCAGCCAGGTTTTGGCGCAGCGCGGGAGCGACCTTCTTTGCATATTTAGCCTCAGCAAGCGCATTCAGCCGGGCGGTATCGCCTGTGGGGATATATACCGTGGACAGCTTGCGTTTTTCCATTGTCCGCAGCAGAAAATAGGGCCTCCCGTTTTTATAGTTTGCGCTCAGGCAGCCCTTTTGCCCCTCTGCCGCTGCAGCATCCAGCTGCCTGAGCCTCGCCTGCAGCTCCGCTCTGTATTTTTCCACTGTTTCAAGCATTTCTGTCATTGCGTCACCATGCATCTTCTGTCAGCAGTTCCGCCTACCTTCTTTTCATTGCGCGTCTTGTGTGGCCCGGAGAGTTTACTGCACCAGGTACTGGATCGCAAATTCAAGGCGCCTGGTCTTAAGGTCGTAGTGATAGAGGCGCTTCGAAAGGATCTCGGAGGGGGCCACCAGGGTCTTGTTCACGTAGGATATGCTGGCTTCCAGCTCCTCCGCCTCCGGGACCAGGCTCACAGGCACTAGTATGAACTCGTTGACGGACGACGGGATCAGGTAGACGTCCCCGCCGAGCTCTTCTGCGGCCATGTCCAGCACGCCGGGATAGAGTACGACCGAGGCGCCGAAGGTCCGCTGCTCGTTGGTGAGCATCAGGTAGCTTGGGCCCTCCGCGTCTGCTGATCCTCCGCCAAAGTCTACGGCATCATCGGCCTCAGGATCATCACTGAAGTCCTCCAGATCCAGCGATGCTGCCCTTTTTCTGATGCTCTCTGCGGTCTCCATGCGCGCGGGCAGGATGAGCGCACTGCTTCTGAGCGCGTCCTCGTGGAGCTGCTCCTCGGAGATCCCGAACTCCTCCAGTAGACTGTAGGTCATGCCGGCGCACCAGATATCGCCGCGCCTGCCGCCGGTCAGAACGTGGTAGGTCAGGACCATGTCGCCGATTATCCTGTGCGGCATCTCCCCGAGCCTGGCTCTGGCGTTTTCCAGGCTGCTGAGCCTCACGAACAGCCGGTCCTTTACCTCCTCGTAGCTTTCCAGAAACGGCGCGCTCATTGGAGGCGGCTCCATCATGGCGATCTGCACCATGGTGCGCATCAGCTCGTTGAGCCTTGCGCCCTTTTTATGCATGTCGTAAAGCTCGTCCAGGTTTACAGTGGCCACGATGCGCTGCCCTTCCTTTGTGACGGTCATGCCTGTGTACGATGCGCCCAGCTTTTCCACCTTGTGCGTTTCCACCTTGGCGCCCCTGTAATCCGGAGGCATATGCCCCAGTACATTGCTTACAGCCCAACGCTCGAATTCTTTGAAAGTCATCATCTTTGCTACCTCGTTATAAATACCTTGAGATTCCATTATTACCATTATTTAGCATTTCGATTATATATTGCCACCCATTCCATGTCAAGGCATATATTATCATTATTTCCTTATATTGCCAGCTGCATGAAATCACCAGCTTCCAGGTCTTCCTTTGTTACCGCCTCTGTGAATCAAATGATCTGCAGCACAAAAAAGCAGCCCCTTCCAAAAGGAAGAAGCTGCATGCTGATCTTCGCACCAGAGAACCGTCCCCGTGTGCCGGCACCTGAGAACCGTCCCTAAGTGCAAAAACGCACCGGGTCTATTTGAAGTATTTTGCGGCGGCGGCAAAGAGCTTTATGTCGTACTCGCCGGGCACGTTCAGGTAGAGACCGTTTCCGATACGCTCGGAGTGTCCCATCTTGCCCAGCACCCTGCCGTCCGGGGAGGTAATGCCCTCGATAGCCAGAACGGAGCCGTTCGGGTTGAAGTGGATGTCCCCTGTAGCGTTGCCGTCCAGGTCCACGTACTGGGTAGCGATCTGGCCGTTAGCCTCGAGCTGCGCCACAGTCTCCGGGTTTGCAATGAAGCGTCCCTCGCCGTGAGAGATGGCCACATTGTAGACCTCGCCGGGCTGGGTGAGCGCCAGCCACGGGCTCTTGTTGCTTGCCACGCGGGTGCGCACTATGAGGCTCTGGTGCCTGGAAATAGTGTTGAATGTAAGGGTCGGGCTGTCTGCGTCCGCGTCCACGATCTTGCCGTAGGGCACCAGGCCGAGCTTTACAAGCGCCTGGAAACCGTTGCAGATACCCAGCATCAGGCCGTCGCGCTTTTCGAGCAGAGCCATGGTCTGCTCCTTAACAGCCGCGTTCCTGAAGAATGCGGTTATGAACTTGGCGCTGCCTTCCGGCTCGTCTCCGCCGGAGAAACCGCCGGGTATGAACACGATCTGGGACTGAGCCAGAGCTGCGGCAAAATCGTCCACGCTCTTTTGTACAGCGTCCGCGGACAGGTTGCGCAGCACCATGATCTGCGGATCCAGACCTGCGTCCGCAGCAGCCTTGGCGCTGTCGTATTCGCAGTTGGTGCCCGGGAATACCGGTATCAGCAGCTTGGGCCTTGCCACCTTTACAGCCGGTGCGGGCCAGCTTTCTGCCTTGTAAGTAACGTTGTGGACCTCGCCTATCTCCTGGCTTATGTTGCAGCTGTAAACGCTCTCCAGCTTGCCTTCCCAAGCGCCAAGAACAGCGGTCAGAGGAACTTCTTCCTCTCCGAGGCTGATCTTGCCGTCTTCTGTTACGAAGCCCAGGATCTCGGAACCAGCCGGGATGGAGGAACCTGCGGAGCAGCCTTCAGCGCACGCGGTATCCAGCTCCATAATGAAGCTGCCGTAGTCGTAGCCGAACACATCAGCGGATGTAACATCGTCTGCAAACTTGAATCCCAGACCGTTGCCTGCAGCCATCTTGATGACAGCCTCTGCAATGCCGCCAAAGCCCGGTGTGTAGCAGGCCACGGCCTTGCCGCTGTGCAGGTAGAGCGCCACTGTCTTAAAGTTCTTGAGCAGGCTCTCCGCGGTGGGCAGTCCGTCCGGGCCGATCTGCGGAGCCAGTCTTACGACTATGTCCCCTGCCTTCTTGAATTCAGGAGAAACTATATCGGAGTTCTTCTGGGCAGTTACCGCAAACGATACAAGAGTTGGCGGAACGTGGATGTCCTCGAATGATCCGGACATGGAGTCCTTGCCGCCTATAGCAGCTGCGCCAAGCTCCTTCTGAGCCCTGAACGCGCCAAGCAGTGCAGCCATGGGCTGTCCCCACTTGCGGCTGTCTGTGCCGAGCTTCTGGAAGTACTCCTGGAAGGTAAGGTAAACGTCTTTATAGTCAGCTCCGCTTGCCACGAGCTTGCAAATGGACTCCACCACTGCAAGGTAAGCGCCATGGTAAGGCGAAGACTCTGTCAGGTAGGGGTTGTAGCCCCAGGACATCAGGGAAACTGTGTCTGTGTGGCCCTTCTCCACGGAGATCTTGTGGACCATGGCCTGTATAGGAGTAAGCTGCTCCTTGCCGCCGAATGGCATCAGAACAGTGCCTGCACCTATGGTGGAGTCGAAACGCTCGGAAAGACCGCGCTTGCTGCAGCAGTTGAGGTCTGTGGCAACGTTCATCAGCTTTTCAGCAAAATCCCTGCCCTCCACTGTGCGCTCCGCCGGAGCTGCCGCGCTTACGACTACGTCTATGTGCTTTTCAGCGCCGTTGGAGTTGAGGAACTCCCTGCTTATATCAACAATTGCCTGGCCGTTCCACTTGAGGACCAGCCTGGGCTCCTTTGTAACAGTTGCGACCTGGACAGCCTGCAGGTTCTCCCTTGCGGCTATCTTTATGAAGGCGTCAACGTCCTCTTTGGCAACGACTACAGCCATTCTCTCCTGGCTCTCGCTGATGGCCAGCTCTGTGCCGTCGAGGCCTTCGTACTTCTTAGGCACTGCGTTGAGGTCCACGCAAAGGCCGTCCGCAAGCTCGCCTATGGCAACGGAAACGCCGCCTGCGCCAAAGTCGTTGCAGCGCTTGATCATACGTGCTGCGGCAGGGTCTCTGAAGAGCCTCTGGAGCTTTCTTTCCTCCGGAGCGTTACCCTTCTGGACCTCCGCGCCGCAGTTTTCAACGGAGTGGACATCGTGAGCCTTGGAGGAGCCTGTTGCGCCGCCTATGCCGTCGCGGCCGGTGCTTCCGCCAAGGAAGATTACTGCGTCGGTAGGAGCCGGAACTTCCCTGCGCACGTTGCATGCAGGAGCAGCAGCTATAACAGCGCCTATCTCCATGTGTTTAGCAGCGTAGCCCGGGTGGTAGAGCTCGTCTACTATGCCTGTTGCAAGGCCTATCTGGTTGCCGTAGGAAGAATATCCGGCGGCAGCTGTTGTAACAAGCTTTCTCTGCGGAAGCTTACCGGGTATGGTCTGGCTGATGGGAACGGTGGGGTCTGCTGCGCCGGTGATCCTCATAGCCGCATAAACATAAGACCTTCCGGAAAGAGGATCCCTTATGGCTCCGCCTATGCAAGTTGCGGCGCCGCCGAAGGGCTCTATCTCGGTAGGATGGTTGTGAGTTTCGTTCTTGAAGAGCAGCAGCCAGGGCTCGGTACTGCCGTCTACATCAACGTCCAGCTTTACTGTGCAGGCGTTGATCTCTTCGGATTCGTCCAGCTTGTCCAGTATGCCCTTGGCCTTAAGATATCTGGCGCCTATGGTGCCCAGGTCCATAAGGCAGACAGGCTTGGTGCGGCCCAGCTCCTTTCTTACCTCCAGGTAGTCCTGGTAGGTCTTTGCGGTAAGCTCATCCTCGAACTTGACGCTGTCTATTATGGTGCCAAAGGTGGTGTGCCTGCAGTGGTCGGACCAATAGGTGTCGATTACCTTGATCTCGGTTATGGTCGGGCAGCGGCCTTCGGAGCGGAAGTAGCTCTGGCAGAACTTGATGTCCGCAAGGTCCATGGCAAGGCCGTTGGTCCTGATGAACTCCGCCAGGCCGTCCTCTGTAAGGTCGTTGAACGCTGTGAGCACAGCGACCTTGTCCGGCACGCTGTAAGCCATTGCAAGGGTCTGGGGGATCTCCAGGGATGCCTCGCGGGCCTCGACCGGGTTGATTACGTATTTCTTTATCTCTGCAAGCTCTGCCTCGGAGATATCTCCGTAGAGTGCGTAGACCTTTGCAGAGCGGATCAGCGGCCTTTCCTCCTGGGAGATCAGCTGGATGCACTGAGCGGCGGAATCTGCGCGCTGGTCGAACTGCCCGGGCAGGAACTCCACGGCAAATACCTTGGCGCCATCAAGCTCCGGTTCTGAAGTGCAAATATCTACCTGCGGCTCGGAAAAGACCGTAGTCTTAGCATATTCAAACAGCTCCGGGCGAATGTTCTCCGCGTCGTAGCGGTTGAGGATGCGAACGTCCTTAAGAGCCTTGATGCCGAGCAGCTTGTTGGCCTCTGTTAAAAGCGCCTTAGCCTCGTGAGCGAATTCCTTCTTCTTTTCTGCGTATACTCTGTAAACCATATTTGCTCCTTACCTATCGATGTGAAATCGGGACCGTCCCCAATTCACATTACAGCGCTTTGAGCGCCTTGGCGCCTATGTCCTTGCGGCAGTAGGCATTGCTGAAGTGGACCTTCTCCACCACCTTGTAAGCTGCCTTGATGGCAGAGGGCAGGTCTTCCGCTATGGCTGTGCAGCCAAGCACGCGTCCGCCGTTCGTGACCAGCTTGCCGTCCTTGAACGCAGCGCCGGCAACGTAGACCTTGTCCTTAACTTCGTCTTCTATTACAAGCTCCTTGCCCTTTTCGTAGGATCCGGGGTATCCCTCGGAAGCCACAACTACGCAGCAGGCGGAGCCGTCGTACCACTCCACAGGAGTCTCGGCCAGGGTGCCGTTGGTGGTTGCCTGCATAATGGTAAGCAGGTCGCTCTTGAGCAGCGGCAGCACGACCTGGGTCTCGGGATCGCCGAAGCGGCAGTTGTACTCTATAACTTTGGGGCCGTCCTTGCAGATCATGAGGCCAAAGTACAGGCAGCCCTTAAAGGTGCGGCCCTCCTTGTTCATGGCCTCTATGGTAGGCAGGAAGATCTCCTTCATGCAGCGGTCCGCTATCTCCTGGGTGTAGTAAGGATTGGGGGCTATGGTGCCCATGCCGCCGGTGTTGAGGCCTTTGTCGCCGTCCAGGGCGCGCTTGTGGTCCATGGAGGACACCATTGGCACCACTACCTTGCCGTCCGTAAAGCTGAGCACGGATACTTCCGGTCCTTCCAGGAACTCCTCTATAACTATCTGGTTGCCGCTGGCCCCGAACTTCTTGTCCTCCATTATGGAGACTATGGCGTCTTCTGCCATCTTGCGGGTCTCGGCTATAACTACGCCCTTGCCAAGAGCCAGGCCGTCGGCCTTTACAACTGTTGGTATGGGGCAGGTCTTTACGTATTCCAGAGCCTTTGCTGCGTCGTTAAAAACTTCGTAGGCAGCTGTGGGTATGCCGTATTTCTTCATCAGGTCCTTGGAGAAGACCTTGCTGCCTTCAATGATAGCAGCGTTGGCCCTGGGCCCGAAGCACGGCACTCCTGCAGCCTCCAGCTTGTCCACACAGCCATCCACCAGGGGGTTGTCCGGTGCCACGACAGCGTAGTCCACAGCCTTTTCTACAGCAAAGCTCACTATCTTATCCAGCTCCGAAGCCTTGATATCTACAAGCTCGGCGTCATCTGCCATTCCGGCGTTACCGGGCAGCGCGTAGATCTTCTCTACGTTCTTGTTTTCCTTGATCTTCTTGATTATGGCGTGCTCTCTGCCGCCGCTTCCGACTACGAGGATCTTCATTATATTAGTCCTTTCTTCTGCAAGCTGTGATATATGATCTTTTATACTAATCGTGCGGGTAATAAAGCGGATCTCTCCAGTAGTACTGGTAATCCTGGGTGTCGTAGCCAAGCTGCTCCCTTAAAAGCAGGTACCTGGGGTGGGTGCCTCTCCAGTAATCGTGGGGGTCTGCCGCTATAGTGCAGACCTCGCAGGTGGGCACCAGGGTCTTGAAGTACTCTATCTGATCCCTTGGGATGCCGGAATATATACCGGTCCAGAGCCTTTCCAGCTGGGTGTGCTCGTAGAGCGGGCTCAGGTCGTGCACTCTCTGGTTGCTGCAGATGTTCAGGTGTTTAAGCTCCCTGCAGTTGCGCAGCGGCTCCAGCGATGTTATGTAGTTGTTGAACACCTCCAGGAACTCCAGATGCGGGCAGTTTGCCAGGGGCGATATATCGTGGATATTATCCCCCATTATTATCAGGACCTCCAGCTTTGGCATGTAGGCGCAGAACGATATATCCGCAAGATCGTCGTTGTGGCCGAGGTCCAGGTATTTAAGGTCTGTGCAGTATTTGAGGGATGCCGCGGTCTCTGGGACCAGGGAGCCTCCGTTGGTAAGAGGCGCGCTGGCAAGTATCTTCTCCACGTCTGTCCTTACGGAATAGACGCGGCCGAACCATATCCTCCAGACCACCTTGACGTTTGGATAGTCGTCCCTTATAGCTGCCATGTGTTCGTTGTCCACATTGCAGAAATCCATGTCCAGGAAAGTAAGATCCGGCATGTGAGCTATGATGGAGCGTACCTCCTCGCCCTGATCGTACATGGTTATGTGGTTGAGATCCAGCTTGGTATCGTGGTATCCCACGTGTTTGCCGAAAGCTGTAAAGGAGTAAGAGACCTCCAGCTCCGGGTTGTTCTTTGCAAAACTGTCCACTGCGGCAAGCTTGCTGTAGCCCTCCTGGGAGCCAAAGTCTACGCTCTTAAGATCCGGAAGGAAGTCCAGGCAGCCTTCCAGCTCCGCAATTGCCTGCTCGTCTGCAGAAGGCAGGGATGCCGAAGCCGAATGCAGCGTTATCTGGTCCTCGCCAATGCTCAGGTTGCCGCGGTAAGCCACGTCCGGGCAGGCGCTGCGTACTGCCTTGTAGGTCTGGACGTCCATGCCCGTTACTATAAGGCTGCCCAGAACCTTGTACTGCGGATAGCTTTCCGCAAAGGCAGTTATCTGCTCCGGGGTCCAGTAGTCCAGGCCAAGGCGCACCGCCGTAAGGCCCTGCAGGTAAGGAAGGTCCTCCTCTGCCGCAAGCTTTGCGTCCTCGTAGCTTAAGGCCTCGAGCTCCGCAATGCCTGTCTGGGTATCAAAGCTGCCCCCTGCCGGGAGCGGAACATCGTAGGCTACCTCCACATCCGGGTGAGCCTGAGCCCACGCGAATATCTCCTTGTAGCAGCTGCTCCCCCTAAGGTCCGCCTTCTTAAGGCCTTTGAACCAGTCCAGCTTTTCCAACTCTTCTGCTTCCAGCTTCAGAGTTACTTCCTCTGCGTTGGCCAGGTAGAAGCGGTCCTTAAAGTAGATTATATAGTGCTGCCAGAAGGCAACACCGACTGCCGCCGCAAGCACAAGTACCGCGGCCAGCACTGCCAGCCACGGTCTTTTCTTTTTGCTTTTTTCAGTTGTTTCCGCGCCAGGGATCTGAGCTGCGGTCCCGACTTCGTCTTGCGGCATTAGTGGTGGAACAGGCGCATTCCCGTGAATGCCATTACTATTCCATACTTGTCCGCTGTTTCTATAACGTTGTCGTCTCTTATGGAGCCGCCGGGTTCTGCTATGTAAGCTGCTCCCGACTTCCTTGCTCTTTCCACGTTGTCCCCGAACGGGAAGAACGCGTCTGATCCTACGGTGACGCCTTTTTGAGTCTTTATCCATGCCTTCTTTTCTTCAGCAGTGAATACTTCCGGCTTTTCCGTGAATACTTTCTGCCACTCTCCGTCGCGGAGCACGTCTTCGTACTCATCGGAGGTGTAAACATCTATTGCATTGTCTCTGTCAGGCCTGCGAACGTCTGCCTTCCAGGGGAGGCTGAGAACCTTGGGGCTCTGCCTTAAGTACCAGTTGTCTGCCTTGCTGCCTGCCAGCCTTGTGCAGTGGATGCGGCTCTGCTGGCCTGCGCCTACGCCTATAGCCATTCCGTCCTTAACGTAGCAGACGGAGTTGCTCTGGGTGTACTTGAGGGTTATAAGAGAGACTATCATGTCTATCTTGGCGGCCTCGGGCAGTTCCTTGTTCTTTGTAACTATGTTCTTGAGCAGGTCTTCGTTGATCTTGAAGTTGTTGTGGCCCTGCTCGAAGGTTATACCGAATACGTCCTTGGTCTCCTGAGGATCGCAGACGTAATTGGGGTCGATCTCTATTACGTTGTAGTTGCCCTTCTTCTTGGTCTTAAGTATCTCCAGGGCCTCGTCTGTGTAGCCCGGAGCGATTATACCATCGGAGACCTCAGCCTTAAGGTAGGTGGCAGTATCTGCGTCGCAGATGTCGGAGAGGGCTGCCCAGTCGCCATAGGAGCAGAGCCTGTCAGCTCCGCGAGCCCTGATGTAAGCGCTGGCTATAGGAGAAAGGCTCTCCTGCTCCACGAAGTAGATCTTGCGGTCCACATCGGTGAGCGGCTTTGCAACTGCAGCGCCTGCCGGAGAAACGTGCTTAAAGCTTGCTGCGCTTGGAAGTCCGGTGGCCTCCTTGAGCTCCTTAACGAGCTGCCAGGAGTTGAGGGCGTCCATGAAGTTGATGTATCCGGGGCGTCCGTTAAGTATCTTGAAGGGAAGCTCGGAGCCGTCCTTCATGTAGACTGTAGCTGGCTTCTGGTTCGGATTGCATCCGTATTTGAGCTGGAATTCTTTCATGATCTTCCTCCTAGTCTCCAAGGTGCTTGTTGAATATGCGGACTTCGCCCTTTACATTGGTGTAGAGCGAAACTTTGTTGTCCTTGTTGAGAGCCGCCCAGAGCTCGTCCGGGGTGGGAAGTGTAACTTCCATGGGCTCTCCTGCAAAGCTTGGCAGAGGACTGCCGTCGCCCTGATAGGTGCTGATAAAGTAGCCCTTGCCCTCTTCTGCCTTTTCGTAGCAGAAGAATTCGCGCAGGCAGGTTCCGTTCAGGTGCTTGAGTATGGAGATATCGAAGCTTCCGTCAGGATACATTACTGCGGAGATGCGCGGGGTGAAGTTGGGGCCGTCCGGTTCGTACTCGCGGGTCATGAGCGCGTTCTTGAAGTTGCCCATGTTGGCGATGGTGTCGGTCTGGTCTCCGTTGGTAACGATGAGACCCAGATCGGTCTTTCTTACCGGATGGTAGATTATGAGGCTGGGGTCCGCGACCTTGCTCTCGTCGAAAGCGCGGGTCTCGATGCCGTCCTCGGTGAGGGCGAATATGCGGTTGCGGCTGTTCTCGGAACGGCCCATTATCCAGTAATAAGCAACGTCCTTGCCTATTACTATACCGCGTCCGGGATAGCTTGTTTCCTTGAGATATTTAACAAGATCTGTCATGATATGCCTCCTGATGATCTTTTATGTTGATGTATGCTATGCTTTTTCCTTAACCATGGCTGCGCAGACCAGCTCCGCAGCGCGAGGCAGTATTATCCATTCCGCCTGCTCCATGACGCGCCTTTGCAGCACCTCCGGAGTGTCTCCGTCCTGGATATCCACGGCTTTCTGGAGTATTATCCTGCCGCCGTCCGGGATCTCGTTTACGAAATGCACCGTGGCGCCTGTTACCTTTACGCCGTACTCCAGAGCCTTTTCGTGGACCGTAAGGCCGTAGAATCCCTGGCCGCAGAAGCTTGGTATAAGCGAAGGATGCACGTTTATGATGCGGCCTTCGAAATGCCTTGTGAAGTCCGCGCTGAGTATGGAGAGGAAGCCTGCAAGTATTATCAGGTCTATCTTCTCCGCGTCCAGAAGCGCCGTGAGCTTTTCCTCAAAGCCAGCCTGTCCGCCGCACTCTTTCCTTGTAAGCGTTACGCCTTTGATGCCTGCGTTTTCCGCCCTTGTAAGAGCGTAGGCGCCTGCCTTGTTGGATACCACAAGGACTATCTCTCCGCTTTTTATGATGCCGGACTTCTGGGCGTCTATGAGTGCCTGAAGGTTAGTTCCGCCGCCGGATACCAGCACCGCAATGCGAGCTTTTCTGCAACTCATTATTATACCACCTTTGTTGCGCTTTAGGCTATGATTATCTTTTCTTCGCCGCGGATGATCTCCCCTATTATGTAGGCATCCTCGCCGTTGGCCTTAAGAATGTCCAGAGCCTTCTGAGCGTCTTTCTTTGCAACGACGACGCTCATGCCAACGCCCATGTTGTAGGTGTTGAACATGTCGCGCTCGGGAACTCTTCCGGACTCCTGCAGCAGCTTGAAGATAGCCGGCACCTTAACGGAAGCCTTGTCTATCTTTGCGCAAAGGCCGTCGGGAATAGCTCTTGGAATGTTCTCGTAGAAGCCGCCGCCTGTAATGTGGCTGATGCCCTTAACGTCTGCCTCTTTAAGAAGAGCCAGCACCGGCTTTACGTAGATCTTGGTCGGTGTGAGGAGAGCCTCGCCCAGGGTCTGGCCGCCAAGGATGGCCGGCTTGGCCTCAAGATCCGCGTTTTCTATACCGAACACCTTGCGCACCAGGGAGTATCCGTTCGAGTGGATGCCGCTGGAAGGAAGTGCTATCACAACGTCCCCTTCTGCCATGCGCTTGTTGTCTATAAGGTCCTTCTTGTCCACGATGCCTACGGCAAAGCCTGCAAGATCGTAGTCGTCCGGAGGCATAACGCCCGGGTGCTCAGCGGTCTCGCCGCCTATAAGAGCGCAGCCTGCCTGAACGCAGCCTTCTGCAACGCCCTTAACAAGTTCTGCCACCTTTTCCGGAACGTTCTTGCCTATAGCAATGTAGTCCAGGAAGAATATGGGCTTGGCGCCGCAGCAGACTATGTCGTTTACGCACATGGCAACGCAGTCTATGCCTACGGTGTCGTGCTTATCCATGAGCTGAGCTATGCGCTGCTTGGTGCCTACGCCGTCCGTACCGGAAACGAGTATAGGCTCCTCCATGCCCTTTATATCCGGGGCAAAGAGGCCGCCGAAGCCGCCTATTCCGGAGACCACACCAGGTATATTAGTGCGCTCCACGTAGGGCTTCATGAGCTTGACGCCTTTGTAACCGGCTTCTATATCAACACCGGCTGNNNACTCCTTTCCTGTCCAGCAATAAGTGCAAACTTTGTCTCTGTCAAGGCCTATGGCCTCCAGAAGTCCGTCCAGGTCCTGGTAGCCCAGGGAGTCGAAGCCCATCTTTTCGCAGATGGCGGAAAGCAGGCACTGACCGCGCTTGGTGGACGGATCCGCGTACTCTTCTATGTGTTTCTGGCCTTCATTGCCTTCGAGCTCTTGTATCATGCGCCTTGCAAGCAGGTCCATGTCGGAATTGCCTCTGCTGAAGTTGAGGTACTTGCAGGAATACATGATCGGCGGGCAGGCGGAGCGCATGTGCACTTCCTTGGCGCCGGACTCGTAGAGGAAGTCTACGGTCTCGCGCAGCTGGGTGCCGCGGACTATGGAGTCGTCCACGAACAGCAGCTTCTTTCCGCGTATAAGCTTATCTACAGGCAACTGTTTCATCTTGGCTACCATGTTCCTTACGGACTGGTCTCCGGGCATGAAAGAGCGCGGCCAGGTAGGTGTATACTTTACGAAAGGCCTTGCGAAAGTCTTGCGGCTCCTGGTGGAGTAGCCTATGGCGTGGGGGATGCCGGAATCAGGCACGCCAGCCACGTAGTCCACGTCGGGAAGAGTCCCGCGGTCCATTTCCTTCTGGGCCATGATCTCTCCGTTGTGGTAGCGCATAACTTCTACGTTTACACCCTCGTAGTCCGAGTTGGGGTAGCCGTAGTAGCTCCAGAGGAAGGCGCAGATCTTCATGTCCTTGCCGGGCTTGGCCAGCTGCTCGCAGGAATCTCCGGTGAGCTTTACTATCTCTCCGGGGCCAAGCTCCATGTAGCTCTGGTAGCCGAGCTTGGTGTAGGCAAAGGACTCAAAGGATATGCAGTAGCCGTCGTCTGCCTTGCCGACGTGCACCGGGGTGCGCCCCTTGGCATCGCGGGCTGCGATTATCTCGCCCTTGTCTGTCATTATTATCACGCTCATGGAGCCATCGACGGACTTCTGGACCTTGCGTATGCCCTTTACGAAGTCCTCTTCCTGGTTTATGAGCGCGGCAACAAGCTCCGAGGCATTTACCTTGCCGGAGCTCATTGCCATGAACTGGTTGTGATCTTTTTTGAATATGTCTTCTATCAGCTCGTCGGTGTTGTTGATGATCCCTATGGTGCTTATGGCGTAGAGCCCAAGCCGGGATCTAACCAGCAGAGGCTGAGGATCGGTATCGCTTACGCAGCCTATACCGCAGCTTCCGGAGAACTTGTAAAGGTCCTTTTCGAACTTGGTCCTAAAAGGCGTGTTGGAGATGTTGTGCAGCTCCTTGGAGAAGCCCTTCTCCTTGTCCCAGAAGTAGAGTCCTGCGCTGTTTGTACCGAGATGGCTGTGGTAGTCAGTTCCGAAGAAGACATCGAGCACCACGTCTCTGCCGGTGCTCACCGCCCCGAAAAAGCCGCCCATTATGCGAAGAACAGCTCGGAAAGGGTCAGAGGATCAACGTACTCGCCGTTCTTGTAAACACGCATGTTGCCGGAAGCGATCTCGTCTATGAGCATGACGTTGCCGTCTGCGTCGTAGCCGTACTCGAACTTGATGTCATAGAGGACCATGTCTCTCTTTGCCATCTCGTCAGCAACGATCTGGGTGATCTTCTGGGTCATTTCCTTGATGGTGTCGTACTGAGCCGGGGTCATGATGCCGAGAACTTCCAGGCAGTCCTTGGTTACGAGGGGATCGCCCTTTTCGTCGTTCTTGAAGGTCATCTCTACGTATGCGGGCAGGTCCTGACCGAGGGTGCAGTATTCACCGTAGCGGCGGTAGAAGCTTCCCACTGCCTTGTGGCGGCAGATGACTTCCAGGCCCTTGCCGAATACCTTAGCAGGAAGTACTTCCATGGTGGTGTCTTCGAAGTTAGCCTTTACGAAGTGGGTCCTGATGCCTGCCTCATTGATAAGCTTGAAGAAATAGTCTGTCATGCGGAGATTTACATCGCCTACGCCCTCGATGGTGAGGCCGACTTCGTTCATGCCCGGATCGAATACGCCGTCCTTGCCGGTGCAGTCGTCCTTGAACTTCAGAAGGTAATGTCCGTTGGGCATCTCAAATACGTTCTTTGTCTTTCCAGTGTAAACGAGCTTGTTTTCCATTGTTTTTCTCCTTTGTTTTATTGTGAATTGCTTTTTTAAACTGTTAAGGGGGACGGTTCTCTTTCACCTTTTGGCAGATCCTGCCAGCAGGCTAGAGTTCCAGCTTTGCGTCCTTTTCTATAACTTTGGCGGAATCTGCCTTGCGCTTTGCGTCCAGCTTTGCCGCAAGCTCCGCGTCCTCCACGGCTATGATCTGCGCCGCCAGAAGGGCCGCGTTGCCGCCGCCGTCTATTGCTACTGTTGCAACGGGAATTCCTGTGGGCATCTGAACTGTTGCAAGAAGAGCGTCTATGCCATTAAGCGCTCCGGACTTGCAGGGGATGCCTATAACAGGAAGGGTGGTGTTTGCTGCGATGGCTCCAGCCAGATGGGCTGCCATGCCGGCCATGGCTATAAGAGCGCCAAAGCCGTTCTCCCTTGCACAAAGGGCAAAGGCCCTTGCTTCCTCGGGAGTCCTGTGCGCGGAGTAGATGTGGACCTCATAAGGAACTCCGAGGCTCTTGAGCATATCTACTGCCTTCTGTGCGATGGGAAGATCGCTGTCGCTCCCCATTATTATTCCTACTTTTTTCATTGGATCCCTCCGATCCTCACACAAAAACTATCAGCTATTTCTGACACTATGATTATACAGGAAAAGCTCCCCCGCAAAAAGAGAAACGTTCAGCAAAAGCGGACCGATGTGCGGGTAATGAAAAGCAATGTTCAAGCATATGCGAACAATAAAAAAACGTCCCTTGCGGAACGTTTCGTAAAATTGGCACTCAGGGACGGTTCTATTTAAACGGCACTAGGGGACGGTTCTCAGGTGCCACCTTCATAATCAGGCATAGATCATCTTGTGAATGTGGGACATGAGATCACTCACAACAAAACAGAGGCAACCGAAGCCGCCTCTGTGATCAATTGTTAATATGGCACCAGAGAACCGTCCCCGAAGTGCGAAATGGCACCAGAGAACCGTCCCCGAAGTGCGAACCTGAGGACCGTCCCTAAGTTTACAGCAGGATGTCGCAGATGCGCTGGTAGTCCAGGTGGGTGTTCTTTTCCATGGCAAGCGCAACAGCCAGCGGGTAGTCCACGATAGTATCGCCCTTGATGCCAATGGCTGCATTGCTCACGCCCTCGCGGATCAGCTCCACGCAGCGCACTCCGGTGCGGCTTGCGAGTATGCGGTCCCGCGCGGTGGGGCTTCCTCCTCTTTGGATGTAGCCAAGCACCACGACCTTGGTCTCGCAGTCGATCATATCAGCCAGCTGCTTAGCCAGAACATTGGAATCCATTTCAACGCCCTCTGCCTTGATGATTATGGAGTGCAGCTTGCCTCTCTCTTTGCCGGCAAGGAGCTTCTTTGCGATGTCTTCGACCTCAAATCCTCTTTCCGGAATGAGTATAGTTTCAGCGCCGCCGGCAAGGCCAGCGTGCAGCGCGATATCTCCGCAGTGGCGGCCCATTACCTCTATGATAGTGGTCCTGCCGTGGGAGCTGGAGGTATCCCTGATGTTGCCTATGGCGGACAGAACTGTGTTTACAGCAGTGTCGAAACCTATTGTAAAATCAGTGTAGGCAAGGTCGTTGTCTATGGTTCCGGGCAGGCCGAACACAGGCATCCTGGTCATGCGGTGGAGCTTTTCGCCTCCTGTGAGCGTGCCATCTCCGCCTATAACAACAAGTGCCTCTATGCCGTGCATGCGGAGGTTCTCGTAGCCCTTCATCATGCCCTCGTCTGCCATGAAATCCGTGCTTCTTGCGGTCTGCAGTATGGTGCCGCCGCGGTGGATTATATCAGCTACGGAAGAAGTCTTCATCGGCTCGAACTCGTCGTTGATAAGACCTTCATAACCCTGATGTATGCCGTAAACTTCCATTCCGTAATACAGGCAGCCTCTGACCACTGCCCTGATGCAGGCGTTCATTCCCGGGGAATCTCCGCCGCTTGTAAGTATTCCTACTCTCATGTTCTTCCTCTCTGTGCTATCTTAAGCAGTCTTCTCCGAATGCTTCTTTTAACTCTGTCATAAATTCTTCGTCCGGATCCACCCAAAGATCGTAGTCCAGCCTGT
>CADALS010000008.1 GCA_902788795.1 uncultured Eubacteriales bacterium
GCAACGAACAACTGAATCGCGTCCTAATGTCGCGCAAGAGCGTAGTATTCAAGGATAAAAAGCACCCTACAAGGCAGAAGCTCAAGCAGCAGCTGCGCAAGGAGCGGGAGAAGGAATGAACTACGTATATCTGCTGCGCTGCGCGGATGGGTCGCTGTACTGCGGCTGGACCACGGATCTGGAGCGCAGGCTAAGGGTGCATAACAGCGGAAAGGGTGCCAAATACACAAGGTCCAGGCTGCCGGTGGAGCTGGTCTACTGGGAGTCTTTCGAGGATCGCACGCAGGCGCTCAGCCGGGAGTGGCACTTAAAAAGGCTCAGCCGGGAGGAAAAGCTGCAGCTGATCAAGTAAGGAGGATACAATAATGGCAGACGGGATCAAGAAACTAACGATACTCCATTCCAACGATCTTCACGGAGATTTTCTTCCCAAGGAAGTAGACGGCAAGCAGACCGGCGGTCTGCCCAGGCTCAGCGGCTATGTAAGAAAGGTCCGCAGCGAAAAACAGAACGTTATCTATGCCATGGCAGGAGACATGTTCCGCGGTTCGGTCATAGACTCCGAATATCAGGGGCTGTCCACGATAGACCTTATGAACACTCTGCGCCCGGATGTTGCCACCGTGGGCAACCACGAGGTGGACTACGGCTTTGCGCACCTGCTGTTTCTGGAAAAATGCGCCAAGTTCCCTATAGTAAACGCCAACCTGTTTATAACCATGAACAATGCCAGGGTCTTTACGCCGTACATAAACCTGGAAGTCGGCGGTATGAAGATACTGTTTATAGGGATACTTACGGACGAGGTGCTTGCCTCCACCAGGAGCGAAAAAATAATCGGCTCGTTTATAGATCTGGAGGCGGCGGCCAAGGAAGTAGGCATAATATGCGATAATTACCGCACTGTGCGCACGGATATGACAGTCCTGCTTACGCATATAGGGCTCGAAAGCGACATTAAACTTGCCCAGATGCTGGACCCGGACTGGGGCGTAAACATGATAATCGGCGGGCATTCTCACACCTTTATGGAAAAGCCGGAGATCGTTAACGGTATACCTATAGTGCAGGCCGGCACCGGCACCGGGATCATAGGCCAGATAGACATACAGTACGATCAGGACAGCAAGACCATAGAAGAGTTTAAGTGGAAGTGCGTGCCCATCAACGAGGACACCGCGCCCAAGGACGAAGTTATGGAAGAGCTGCTGGACAGCTACCGCACCCAGACGGACAGCAAGTACAAGAGGGTGGTTACCCGCTGGGCCAGAAAGCTAACTCACCCGTCCCGCGAACAAGAAACAGAGATGGGCAACCTCTACGCGGACTGCATGGCGTGGGAGGCAAGCTTTGATGTTATGATGTTCGGCTCTGGCAGCATACGCAAAAAGGAGCTGGGGCCTGTTATAGAGTACCAGGACATGGTGGAGAACACGCCGTTCGACGACACTCTGCATATGGTGGAGCTTACCGGCGCGCAGTTCCGCCGCATGGTGCAGCACCTTATGAGGGACGAGGCCTGGGCCGGCGAGACCGAGTTCTACCAGTTCTCCAAGGGCGTGCGCATAGTGTACCGCAAGTCCACGCACACCATAGAGGAGCTGAAGTTCCGCGGGGAAGACGTTACGGACGACATGAGGATAAAGATAGGTCTGCAGAAGTTCCACTTTAACAATTTTGACGAATTCCTGGGCGTTCCGCTGGAAGAGGTTAAAAAGAACATGAAGCCGCGCGTTGTGGCAACGTCTGTCAACAACATAATCGAGGAGTATTTCTCCACCAACGATGGTCTGGACGCGCATGTTGAAGGAAGGATCACGATACTGGAGTAGATCAGCGGAGCAGGCAGCGGAACATAATACTGGAGTAGATCAGCGGAGCAGGCAGCGGAAGAAAAAAAGAAATGCTCTTAAAAACCTCGGGACGAGGTGCTTTAAGAGCATTTTTCTTATTTTGTGCGGCACTCCGAAGCTTGCGTTAGGGCAGGATCGTAATATTGTTGCTCGGGAAGGGCAGTAACCTGGGTAGCTGTAAGCGTATGGTGCCTGTTTGCGGGTGGAATGGGCTGAAAAACGGCTGCGTGGCGGACAAAATAGGATGTTTATGGGGTATGGGGTATGCGCCGCGTGAAATGTCAGAAACCCGCTAATTGAATAGGTTTGTCACTATTTTTTGGCTTTTTATTGTCAAATTGTGCAGTTTTAAGGTGTGGCTGACATTACAGGGTAAAAACTGCATGGATTTTCGCAGTTTCAGACCCTGTTTTTGCGTGTTAAGGGGCAAAATAATGACAACACCATTTGATTAGCGGGTTTCTGACATTGCGCAAATGAGCACAACCCCAAAACATGGCGCCGCAGCCCTGATCAGCCCATTTTCCGCGCTGCAGACGGGAACAGCCTATTTTCCGCGCGGCAGCTATGCAATTGCACCACTGCCACAGTTTTGCAGACAGTTTGCCGTGCCGCAGCTATGCAATTGCACCACTGCCACAGCAGTGTAGACTGTTAGCGCCACGTGGATGGCAGGCTCAACCGGAACAGCCTATCGCGCTAAGGCGCTCCAGGCCGCAGCCCTGATCAGCCCGTTTTCCGCGCGGCAGACGGGAACAGCCTATCGCGCTAAGGCGCTCCCGGCCGCAGCCAGCCGGGGCCGTTCGGATTCTAGCTGGCCGCGCCGGCTTTTGGGGTAGCCGGCGGCCAGCCCTCCGTCCCCGGGGCTGCTGGTTGGCGGATGTGTGGCGGCTGAAGTGCGTTCGCAGGTTGCTTTTTATCGGGCTGCGGGGCGGCGAGCGGAAGAAAAAAAGAAATGCTCTTAAAAACCTCGGGACGAGGTGTTTTAAGAGCATTTTTCTTATTTTGGGCGGCACTCCGAAGCTTGCGTTAGGGCTGGATTGCTTGGTTGTTGCCTGAGACGGGCAGTAACTTGGATGGCTGCAGGGTTTGGGGCTTGCTCTGGCAGGGCCGTGAGTGGAGTTTTAGGCTTGCTCTGGCTGGATCGTGCGGGGCGTTTTAGGCTTGCGCTGGCTGGGCCGTGCGGGGGGGGTTAGGCAATATGGTGCTTTTGTGGGGTGTTTCGGTAAACTTTTTAGGTGCGTTAGGCAATACAGGTTATTTAGGGGGTGTTTTGCCTAAAAACGATGGGGAGAAAAGTGCGTTTGTTGGGAATGTTTGTGTGCATAATGACAGTTGTGGCTTGAAGAGGGGTATCTGTCATTGCTTTTTCCCAATTTATGTATAATTCTGATGTTTTGTGGGTGTTGAGCGTTGATGCCAGCAGTGGGAGTCCGCGCAGTTTTAGGCGAAATGCCCTGGATTTTGGAGGTTTTGCCTAAACGGATTTTGGCGTTATGCAAAACAGGTGCAAAATCACGACTTTTGCCTAAGCAGGGGCAGGATCACAATGTATGCTTTGCATAAGCAGGGGCAGGATCACAAAGTATGCTTTGCCTAAGCAAGGGCAGGATCACAATGTATGCTTTGCCTAAGCAATGGCCGATTCGATGTATGATTGAAAAGATGTGGCGTCTGGCGTATAATATTTGCGCATTATTCTTCTAATTTCAGGAGGCAGGCGTTAATGGCCTTTTCGCACATACTGTATCAACTGCTGATAGGGCCGCTGGAGCTCATTTTCGAGGTGGTCTACGGGTTCGCCAAGAACATGACCGGAAACAGCGGGCTGTCTATTATCATGCTCAGTCTGGCGCTGAACATACTGCTTTTGCCGCTGTACAAGCGCGCGGACGCCATACAGGCGGAGGAGCGCGACACCGAGCAGAGGCTGTCGCGCTGGGTGGATCACATCAAGAAGACCTTCCATGGGGACGAGCGCTCCATGATGCTTCAGACTTACTACAAGCAGAACGGGTACAAGCCGTTCTACGCGCTTAAGGGCACCATGCCGCTGCTGCTGGAGGTGCCGTTCTTTATTGCAGCGTACCGCTTCCTGTCCAACCTGCAGGAGCTCAAGGGCATGCCGTTTGGGCCTATAGGGGACCTGGGCATTCCGGACACGCTGCTGACTATAGGCGGGGTCACGATCCACGTGCTGCCTGTAGCCATGACCGTTATCAACTTTATTTCCAGTGCTATCTACACCAAGGGGTTTCGGCTGAAGGACAAGGTGCAGCTTTATGGAATGGCGCTGCTGTTCCTGGTGCTGCTGTACGAGTCTCCGGCGGGCCTGGTGTTCTACTGGACTCTCAATAACCTGTTTTCTCTGATCAAGAACCTGTTCTACAAGATACCGCAGCCGCAGAAAGTGCTGCGTATTTTGCTGTCCGTGCTGGGCGCTGCGATGCTGGTGTACGGAGTTGGGTTCTACAAGACGGAGAATATCAAGCATCGCCTGCTGATCGTGGTCCTGGCGCTGGTGCTGGAGCTGCCGCTGGTCCTGAGCCTTGTTAAAGGGCGCTTTGGGACGGCTAAGCTGGAGCTGCCGACTGGCGGAAATACAAAGATCTTCGTAAGCGGCTGCATATTCCTGGCGGTGCTTACAGGTATGCTTATACCGTCATCTGTCATTAAATCGTCCCCGGCGGAATTCGTCCAGGTGGCGGACTTTTACTCCCCGCTGAGGCACGTGGTAAACGCGTCGCTTCTTTCTTTCGGGCTGTTTGTTATCTGGTTCGGCGTGTTCTACTACATGGCAAAGAAGCAGTCCAGATGGGTGTTTGACATTGTCATCTGGATCCTGTCCGGCGTGGCCATTGCGGATTATATGTTCTTTGCCACCAACATGGGCACGCTGTCTTCGCAGCTGACTTACGGCGTAGAGCCTGCGTTCTCCGGCAGGGAAAAGCTTATAAACCTTGCAGCGCTGGCCGCTGTGGCCGTGGTGCTGGCGGTGGTGTTCTTCAGCAAAAAGAAGCTCATCCAGAGCGTCTACATAGTGCTTATAATCGCGGTGTTTGGAATGTCCATGGCAAATGTATGGAGCATACAGAGCAAGATGCCGCAGATAAGGCAGGCCGTGGAGCACAGCTCGGCAGGCAAGCCCCGCTTTACCTTCAGCAAGACCGGAAAGAATGTTATCGTTCTGATGATGGACCGCGCCATCAACAGCTATATTCCTTACCTGATGCAGGAGGACCCGGAGCTTAAGAGGCAGTTCGAGGGCTTCACTTACTACCCGAACACCATCTCCTACGGTGCTTACACGAATATAGGCGCGCCTGCGCTGTTCGGGGGCTACGATTACATCCCGGAGCGCATGAACGAGCGCAGCTCCGAGCTTCTTGTGGAGAAGCACAACGAGGCCATGAAGGTGATGCCGGCGCTGTTCGATAAGAACGGTTTCGATGTTACCGTCTGCGACCCAACCTACGCGGGCTACGGCTGGATACCGGATCTGTCCATCTACGCGGATTATCCGGATATTAAGGCTTACAATACAGAGCTGGGGCTGTTCATGCTGGACCCGGCTGGCATCAACAAGCTTTGGGAGCGCAACTTCTTCTGCTACAGCATTATGAAGGTGGCGCCGCTTGTTATCCAGCCGAATCTGTACCAGTGCGGAACGTATTTCAGCGCTAACGCGGAGGATCAGGACGCGGTGCAGGCGGAGTACGACATGTCCAATGCCAAGGGCCAGTACTACAGCTTTATGCAGTCGTTTGCGGTGCTGCAGTCCCTGCCGGAAATGACCCGCACGGACGATAAGGCGGGCGATACTTTCCTGATGATGAGCAATTCCGCTACTCACGAGCCTATGCTGCTGAGCGAGCCGGATTACCTGCCGGCGCCCGTTGTGGACAACACGGAGTTCGACAGCACTCACATGAACAGGTTCGTGCTTGGCGGCCGCACCATGCGCATGGAGAACGTCAACCAGATGAAGCACTACCATGTGAATATGGCGTGCATGAAGCAGCTTGGCAAGTGGTTCGACTGCCTGCGCGAAAACGGTGTGTACGACAACACCAGGATCATAATCGCGGCCGACCACGGCAGAGCGCTGGGCCAGTTCGACGACATGAAGTTCGGCAAGGCGGACTACGAGGATGTAATGTACTTTAACCCGCTGCTGCTGATGAAGGATTTCGGCAGCAAGGGATTCACAACGGATAACAGCTTTATGACTAACGCGGATGTGCCGGGCCTGGCTCTGGGCGGGCTGGTTACGGCGCCTGTGAACCCGTTTACTGGAAGGCCGATCAATGGCGGCTACAAGCAGGGCGAGCAGCACATATTGTTCTCATTAAAGTGGGATACCGCGGAAAACAATGGCTACAAATTCCTTCCGGGCACATGGTTCTCTGTCCATGATGACATCTTCAACATGAACAACTGGAAGGTATTAGGCGAATACTAAGACAGGGAGGGACCATGATCTTTTTATATATCGACCCCGGTACGGGGAGCATGCTTTTTACAATTTTGATAGGTCTGCTTGGTACGGCTGTTTATCTTCTGAGGAACGTCTGGGTGAAGATCCGCTTCTGGCTGACCGGCGGTGCCAAGGACAAGCAGCAGGCGCAGGACCGCGTGCCTTACGCCATTTTTACGGACAGCAAGCGCTACTGGAACGTGTTTGGGCCTATCTGCGACGAGTTTGAAAAGCGTCAGCAGCCGCTGGTCTACATGACTGCGTCCCCGGACGATCCGGCGCTCAAAAAAGAGTACAAGTACGTAAAGCCGGAGTTTATAGGCGAGGGCAACCGCGCCTTTGCTCACCTGAATTTCCTTAAGGCGGACATTCTGCTTTCTTCCACACCTGGCCTGGAGGTGTACCAGTGGAAGCGCTCCAAGGAGGTAAAGTGGTATGTGCATATTCCACACGCTGCAAGCGATATAAGCCTTTACAGGATGTTCGGAATCGATTATTACGACGCGATCCTGCTGTCCGGCGAGTACCAGATGCGCCAGGTGCGAAGGCTTGAGGAGCTGCGCGGGCTGCCGGCAAAGGAGCTGCAGCTGGTGGGTATTCCTTACTTGGATGCGATGGAGCAGCGGCTGGAAAGCGCGCCGGCTCTGGAAAAGAAGGAGACTACGGTGCTTCTGGCGCCGTCCTGGGGCCCCAGCGCTATACTTGGGCGCTACGGCAAGGAGGCTGTTAAGGCTCTGCTGGCAACGGGCTACCATGTTATAATCCGGCCTCATCCGCAGTCTTTCACGGCGGAAAAGGAGATGCTGGAGGGGCTCATGGCGGAGTTCCCGGACGGGCCGCAGCTGGAGTGGAACCGCGACAACGACAACTTTGATGTTCTGCGCCGCTCGGATATTCTGATCTCGGATTTCTCCGGAGTAATATTTGATTATGCGCTGATCTTTAAGAAGCCGGTGATCTACGCGGATACCACGTTCGACAAGTCGCCTTACGATGCCTGCTGGCTGGACGAGGAGCCGTGGACCTTTACCACGCTGCCTAAGATAGGCCGCCAGCTGAAGGAAAGCGATTTTGGCGATCTTAAGCAGATCATTGCGGATATGCTGGGCGACCCCGGCTACAAGGAAGCGATCGAGGCTGCGCGCCGGGAGACCTGGGCGCACATCGGCGAGTCCGCCGCCCGCACCGCGGACTACATGATCGCGAAAGAGGCGGAGCTGGCCGGTACTGAGAAGTAGGGCGCAGATAGGATTGCCTGGCGCGCTGCGGGGCGGCGCGCAGAGATAAAAAATGAAATGCTCTTAAAAACCTCGGGACGAGGTGTTTTAAGAGCATTTTTCTTATTGTGGGCGGCACTCCGAAGCTTGCGTTAAGGCAGGATTGTTTAATTACCGGGTTTCTGCCATTGCGCAAATGAACACAACCCCAAAACGCGGCGCGGCAGCCCTGATCAGCCTTTTTCCGCGCTGCAGACGGGAACAGCCTATCGCGCTAAGGCGCTCTCGGCCGCAGCCTGCCGGGGCCGTTCGGATTCTAGCTGGCCGCGCCGGCTTTTTGGGGAGCCAGCGGCCAGCCCTCTGTCCCCGGGGCTGCTTGTAGGCGCACGCCGCTGTTACTAGCTGCCTCAGAGCTGCTAGTATGCGGTTGCTGGCTGGGCTGCATTTGGACGATGCCCCCATTTTTGTTCGTTTTCGGGGTGCCGGGGAGCGTCATTTTCGGATATGGGCTATTTTTTGAGCTCCCTCTTTATGCATTATAAGGCTTTTGGGGAGCAAATCCGGATATCTGCGCAGGATATGAAGCTCAGCGCGCTCCCTGGCTCCCTCTAAATGAGGACAAATGGGAGCATCGACCAAATTCGCACAGGTGGCTGAGCGTATAATCTGCTAAAAATCAAGGGCCTGGCGTGCGATTTGCTCAAAAATCACTAAACTGTAAAATAAATGAGCTTGTAGTGGTTGACTGTGTTCATTTATAATGCTAATATATTGAAATATGAGCAGTTAGCAATCGCTATTCGCTGGCTCAGCAGGCGCTGCTGGCGGTGTGCCGTTGGCTCAGCAGGCTCAGCTGGCGGGGCGTTGTTTGCGGCTCAGCTGCGGCGGGCAGTCAGGCCTTGCCGCATAACTAGATCATGCATAGGAGAAATTTAATGGAAAAGTCGATAGAAGAACTGATCTACGAGGAGACGGATCAACGGCTGAAGGTCATGGCTCAGCCGGATTATCCCTGGCCAAAGAAGGCGGACAAGAAGGACGCCGCGGCCATAGTAGTGGGCATTGCTGTAAGCCTGGTGCTCATAGTGCTCTGCATGACGGGGGTGATCTCCTGATGGCTAAGATGAGTCATAACGAGTACATACGCCAGGAGACGGTCACCGGTACCGTCCCGATGCTGGCAGGCGAAAGGCAGTATTCCTTCTGGGATCTGTTCCTTGCAACCAGCGGATTTTCCATCGCTACCTGGTGCTACACCCAGGGCGCGTACGTTGCGCAGTACCTGTCGTTTACGCAGATGCTGATCAACATCTTCTGCTTCAATATAGTATGGATACTGATCGAGTGCATCCCGGTGTTCTTTGCCACCCGCTACGGAATAGACCTGTGGGTGTGGCTGCGGTCCGTGCTTGGCAAGAAGGGTGTGGCCATCTTTGCCACGGTAATATCCTTGGCCAACTTCGGCTGGTACGCCGTGGATTCGCAGCTGTTTGCGAGCTCCATGATCAACCTGTTCGGAGGCTTTGGAGTGCATCTGGATCCTGTCATCTGGAAGCCGGTGCTGGGAGTGCTGTGCGTTATCCTGGGCACCCTGATAGCCCTGGGCGGCCCGGACGTTATCAAATGGGTCAACAAATTCCTGGTCACGGCCCTGCTTATAGTTGGCGGCGTTGTAGTTATTATCTGCTTTACCACTGTGCCGGTAAGTGATATGCTTAAAGTCCAGCCGGATACGAGCCTTTACGGCTCCGCGCTGGGGCGCTTTATGCTCAGCGCGGAAGGCAACGTGGCGTTCGCGTTCTCGTGGTCCACTCAGGCCCTGGTAATGCCAAGGCTTGCCAAGTCCGAAAGGAGTGGCTACTGGGCAACTGCAGGCGCTTACGGAATCGTGGCTCCGTTCTTTGTAGCGGCAGGCGGCGTAATGGCTATCGCAATGTTCGTGCGCGCGGGCTACTACGAGTCCGATCCAACCGTTATGCTCTCCACTCTGGCAGGCCCGGGCTTTGCCCTTCTGAGCCTTCTGATGGTGGCGTTCGCAAACATCGGCACTCAGGGCACTGGTTCCTACGTAAACTGCATGATCATCAAGAGCGGCTTCCCCAAGGTAAGCTACAAGCTGTTGGTGATCCTGACCGCCATTTACGTAGCGGCGCTAACGGTCTGGGGCTGGGTCATGGACAATTTCGGGTCGTTCATATCCATGGCGGCGCAGATCCAGGGGCCCATAATAGGCATGACAGTCGTGGACTACCTGATAGTAAAAAAGCGCAAGATCAGCTTAAAATCGCTGTATAATATAGACGGCCATAAAGCCTACGAGTTTACCAACGGGTTCAACCTTGTGGGCCTGGGCTGCATGCTCATAGCCTTCGTTACCAACCTGCTGTTCGTGTACGACCCGCTTACCGCTACCATCAAGAGCCCCATCTTTATGGTGCTTACCGGCAGCGGCTACACTGCAGTGTGCGGCGGCCTTCTGTACTGGCTGGCCAGCCTTACACCGCTGCGCAGGTACATGCTCAGGGACCGCGGAGAGCTGGACATAATCTAAAAATCTGAGAGGAAGATCAGGATGGCAAAAGCATCTAAAAATACGGCCAGGGCGGCTCTGCCCATGAGCAAGAACGAGTTTACCCTGCTGTATGCGATCAAAAAGTACGGTATTCAAAGCCACAGAAAGCTCAGGGACATGACCGGGCTTTCCACCGGCTATATCTCGCAGACCATCAAGGAGTTTGCGGCCAGAGGCTGGGTGGACGGCACCGGTGTAACAGAGCAGGGCGTGGAGGCACTTGCGCCTTTTAAGGTGGAAAACGCCGTTATCATGGCGGCCGGTATGTCCACGCGCTTTGTGCCGCTGAGCCTGGAAAAGCCCAAGGGGCTCCTGGTGGTCAAGAACGAGGTCCTTATAGAAAGGCAGATAGAGCAGCTCCAGGAGGCAGGCATCAACAACATAGTTATAGTGCTTGGCTACAAGAAGGAAGCGTTCTTCTACCTGGAGGACAAGTTCGAAGGGGTCAAGATCATAATCAACCCGGAATACAACACCAAGAACAACACTCACACGCTCTACCTGGCGCAGAAATATATTGGAAACAGCTACATCTGCTCTTCCGACGACTATTTCGAGGAGAACCCGTTCGATGAGTACGTGTACCAGTCCTATTACGCGGCGGTGCACGTGCACGAAAAGACCAACGAGTGGTACATGACGCCGGACGCCAAGGGCAACATCGCCAAGGTAAAGAAGAGCGGCGAGGACGGCCTTATAATGCTTGGCCACGTGTACTGGGACCGCAATTTTGCGAAGGCTATGATAGACATCCTCAACGAGGACCACGGCGTGGGCAACTACGACAGCGCTCTTTGGGAGCAGATCCTTATGGAGCATGTAAAAGAGCTGCCGCCGATGGAGATCAAGGAGTACCCGGCTGATTCGATCTTTGAGTTCGACAGCCTGGATGAGCTGAGGGAGTTCGACATCAACTATGTGGACCACACTCACAGCAAGATCATGAAGAATATCGCCAGGGTGCTGGACTGCAAGGAGAGCGATATCCTGCACTTTAAGCCTATAAAGCAGGGGCTCACGAATACTTCGTTCGTGTTTGAGGTGGCCGGCAAGCGCTACGTGTACCGCCATCCCGGAGAGGGCACGGAGGCTATTATTTCAAGGCCTCACGAGAAGAAGGCCCTAGAGCTGGCCAAGAGCATTGGGGTGGATCCGACCTTTATTTACATGGACGAGACGGCCGGCTGGAAGATCAGCCGCTACGTGGACGATATTCGCGTTCCGTCCTACGACAGCTTTGAGGATTCCAGGCGCGTCCTGGACGTGATGCGCACGCTGCACGATAAGAAGCTGTCTGTGGACTGGCAGTTCCTGCCCTGGGAGGAGGCCTGCAGGATCGAGCTTCTGCTGCGCACCGGCAAGGGCGGCATTGCGGATCCGGAGTTCGACAAGCTTAAGGAGCGCGTGGAGAAGTGCTACAAGAAGTGCGCCGGCGACGGCATCGAGATGTGCTTCTGCCACTGCGACACATACGCGCCGAACTGGATGCTTACGGACAAGGAGACTATCCTGATCGACTGGGAGTACGCGGGCAACGCGGACCCGGGCTGCGATATTGGCACGTATATTATGGATTCCATGTGGCAGGTGGAGGACGCGGAGAGGTTTATCCGCGAGTACTGCGGGCCGGGCATGACGGACGCTCAGCTGTTCCACTACCTGGCGTACACTGCGATCCTGTCCTATTACTGGTACGTGTGGGCTTTGTACCGCGAAGCCTGCGGCGCGGTGATGGGCGAGAGCCTCTACAACTGGCACGTAATGGCCGAGCGGTACAGCAAGTACCTGGTAAAGGTGTACGGGCTGTAAGGGGTATGCACGGAGTTGCAGAGTGGCTGTGGCGGCTGGAGCGGCGCAGTTGCTGCGCAGACAGGGCGTACGAGCTGCTGAGCGAGCGTGCAGATATAGCTGTACGGGTGTAAACACTGAAAAGCTTAGCGGTCGGGGTGCGTACGAGCTGCTGAGCGAGTGTGCAGATATAGCTGTACGGGTGTAAACACTGTAAAGCTTAGCGGTCGTGGGCGTACGAGCTGTTGAGCGGCCGGGGTGGCTGAAATAATGAAAAAGGAAGACCTGCCGAGTGGATCGGCAGGTCTTTTCATTACAAATTGGCTGGGTTGCGGCGCGAAAAGGTCGCGAATTGGCTGGGTTGCGCGCGAAAAGGTCGCGAATTGGCTGGGTTGCGGCGCGAAAAGGTCGCAAATTTGCTAGGCTACGGCGCGCAATGTCAGAAACCCGCTAATTGAATGCTGTTGTCACTATTTTTGGAGCTTTTTTTGCCAGTTTGCGCATTTTGCAGAGCCGCTGACATTCTCGCCCCCTGAGCACCACTGAAAACCGCTAAAAATGGCCCCTTTGCAGCCATTTCCGTCCAAAATAATGACAGCACCCCCGTATTAGCGGGTTTCTGTCATTGCGCAAATCGCACCCCCGCGCCAGCAGCCCTAAAGCTGCAAAACAGTATGACAAATCGGGTGTAAGCATTGAATTTGTAACACCTATCGGGTGCAACCCTTGAAAACTGCACCCCGTACTGGGTGCGCCCGCTTAAAAAATGTACCTGCCTGCTGTCGCGGCAGGTTTTTTTATACTTGCGCGCGGAATATGGTATAATCAATATTCAGAGAGCGCCCCGGGCGCCGGGGTTTCCATGCGGACCTGGCATTTCGGGCAGCGGGAGCCCCTTCGCAGACATCGCAAATCGGCGATCTGGGAGCCCCTGCGCACACATCGCATATCGGCGATCTGCGATGCGCCGCCGGGCGGAAAGGAAATACAATGGAGAAGGCAAAGAAGAAGGCAAAGCGCACTGCGCTGAAGCTGCTGTGGAAGGTCTTCAAGGTCTGCGTGGTGTTCTGCGCGGGCGCGATGATGGGCATCCACAGGAACGTTATAAAGGCAAAGATAAAGGGCGAGCCGCTGCCGCCGTCGCCGCACAGCTGGTGCAGCGCAAACAAGTAGCCGTGCAGGGGCTGAAGACGCAGCAGGGCGTCAGCCTGGTAATCATAACGCTCTGCGGCGGCCAAGTGATCATAAAGCTCTGCAAAGCCGCAGCCCGCTGAACGGACAAACTCTGCAGTGCCGCAGCCCGCTGAACGGACAAACTATGCAGTGCGGCAGCACGGTAAATCTGGTGGGTGCTCCCATTTTTGCTCATTTGCAGGCTGGCTGGGAGCGCAAACACAGCAATATGCAGAGAATCGGGGCTCCCAAATTATCGAAATTCCGTTAGCTGGGGAGCATCAGACATCCGGATCCATATCAATTATTAAAAACTGTGCTCCCAACCACCCATAAAACGGACACAAACGGGAGCATCGAGCAAATAAAGCCACTGGGGATACCAATAATCTTAACAGGAGGCATCATGGTCGGAAAATACAAGGTGGTGACGCTCTGCGGCAGCACCCGTTTCAAAGATCAGTTCATGGAGGCGCAGAAACGCCTGACCCTGGAAGGCTGCATAGTCATCAGCGTCGGGCTGTTTGGCCACGCCGGCGATGCGGAGGTCTGGGAAGGCATGGACGAGGGCACGCTGACGCGGACCAAGGAGATGCTGGACGACATGCACAAGCGCAAGATAGACATGGCCGACGAGGTCTTTGTGATCAACGTGGGCGGCTACATCGGGTCCAGCACACGCTCGGAGATAGAGTACGCGCAGCGGACCGGGAAGACGGTGCGCTACCTGGAGTGAAAAGGGCATTTTAGGAGGAAGATATGAGCAAATTAGTTGCATTTTTCAGCGCTGAGGGCACTACGAAGGCGCTGGCTGCGGAGCTGGCGGAGCAGATCGGGGCGGACCTTTTCGAGATCGTGCCGGTGCAGCCTTACACGGCGGCGGACATCAAGTGGACCAACCCGCTGGCCAGGTGCAACAAGGAAAAGATCGGCGGCAAGGACGTTCCGGTGGCCGGAAAAATAGAGAATTTTGCGGACTACGACACGGTGCTGCTGGGCTTCCCGATCTGGTACTACGGCGCGCCGAACGTGGTAGGCACTTTCTGCAAGGGGTACGACTGGGCCGGCAAGAAGCTGGTGATCTTTGCGACTTCCGGCGGCAGCAGCATAGGCAAGACCGCCGAAAAGCTGGCGCCTTACATCAAGGGCGCGGAGGTGCTGGGTGCCAAGGTGGTGCGCAGCGCAGCAGAGGTCGCTGAGCTGCTAGGATAAACCAGGGGGACCGGCCGCAGAGCAGCTTGGCTGACCGGCAGACCCGGAGGCCCGGCAAACCGGCCGCATAAGATCGGAGGAATAAATGACTCAGCAAACTATAGACCGCATCCGCGCGTTCACCGCGGACCGTAACTGGGAGCAGTTCCACACGCCGGAGAACCTGGCAAAAAGCATCGCAATAGAGGCCGCAGAGCTGCTGGAGTGCTTCCAGTGGAGCGGTACGGAGTACGACCTCGAGCACGTCAAAGAGGAGCTCGCAGACGTGCTGGTCTACTGCCGCAACATGCTGGACGAGCTCGGCCTGGACGAGGACGAGATCATCAACAGCAAGATGGACAAGAACGAGGCCAAGTACCCTGTGGAGCTGGCCTTCGGGAGCGCGGCAAAATACACGGAATTCAAGAGAGGAAAGTAGCCGGGCAAAACACGCGGCACCAAGAGAGGACGCAGCCGCACGCGGCGCGGCAGATAACATGGCAAACGACAAACAAACACTGTTCGAGCGTGAAAAGAAGACCCTGGACATCTTTCTGGAGCATCACGCGATTAGCAAGACCCAGTACCTGAAAAGCTTGCTGGATCTTATAGAAAAAATGGGTATAAAGGATTACACGGATCTGGATCAGGACGGAAAAGGGGGAACAAAATGAGGAGATTTATAAGCATCATCCTGGCGCTGGCGCTGGTGTTTGCGCTGGCAGGCTGCGGAAGCAGCGGCAACGGCGGGAGCCCGGAAGGCACTATCAAGACCTTCTGCGAGGGGCTCAAGGCCTACGATTTCAAGAAGGTGGCCGGCACCATCAAGGGCGGCGACGCCGGAGATCTGGACGATGCAGGCGCCAACATGCCGGAAGGATTCATGAAGTACCTCAAGGATTGGGCCGGCAAGCTGAAGTACAAGATCGGCGAGGTCAAGGCCGACGGACATAACGCCGAGGTCACTGTAACGCTTACCTACACGGATGCTTCCGAGCTGATGGCGGCGGCTGTTAAGGACACGCTGCAGGGGGCCATCAAGGCGGCAATGTCCGGCGACGTCAGCCAGGAGAAGATGATGAGCATCATGATGGAGTGCATAGACAAGGCTGTTAAGGAGCACAAGACGGCCGAGGGCACGCTGACCGCGACCATCAAGCTGGTGCAGACTGCGGACGGCTGGAAGATCTCAGACATTCCGTCTGGCGTAGCGACCGCCGCAACCTTCAACATAATGGGCGTGTTCAACAACCTGATAGGGATGTAGCAGGTGGCTAGGCAGTGCGGCAACCAGGGCAGCCCCGGCGCCCCGGCAGCCTAGCAGATCAGCAGCTCCGGCAGAGGAAACAACATGGACGACTATAAACGAAACGAAATACAGCAAGCCATCGCGGCAGCAGACCATGCGCTCGACTGCCTCTACGCTGCGCAGCGCTACCTCGGCAGCGCCAGCGGTTGGGGCATAGTGGACATGCTCGGCGGCGGCTTCCTTACCACGCTTATCAAGCGCAGCAAAATGAGCAACGCCTCCTACTGCATTCAGGAGGCCAAGGCCGCAATGGCCGCCTTCCGCCGCGAGCTGGCGGACGTGGACCAGGCCATGCCCCTTGCCATAGACGAGGGCGATTTCTGGACCTTCGCGGACTTTTTCTTCGACGGCTTTTTTGCCGACGTGATGGTCCAGTCTCAGATATCGCGAGCCCGCAGCCAGGTGGAGGATGCCATCGATTACGTCTCCGGCCTGCGCCAGCAGCTGATCGAGCTGCTGAAGAGCCAGTAGGGGCGCTGCTGGAGAACCAGTAGGGGCGCTGCTGCTTGGCTGCTGGTTGCAACGCAAACTGGCAGTTATATCAGTACCTAAGCAGCCTGTACACCTTGATAGATCAATATTTAACAGCCTGACCGCATCTGGCCGGGCTGTTTTGTTGCCTTGTGGGCATTTTGTATGGTCAATAAGCGTGCGATTATCACAGAAATGCAAAAAAGGGCAGTTCTGTGATATTTTTTTGAGACAGATTTTCGAAATATTCTCACAGAAACGGCGATTTTGAAATTCTGTGATATATTTATAGTTGCATTCCTGCGGCAATAGTGTGGTTAGAGTGCGCTAATTATCACAGAAAGCGCATTTTCCCTAATCTGTGATAGATTGAAGCGGATTTTTGGGGCTCAGAATTATCACAGATTTCTAAAAACCGGAATCTGTGATAACGCAATTTTTAAAAGCTTGTGTTCATTTGCGGATTTTTAGCAAATGAGATAAAATGCGTGCCTGTTACGCTACGTTACGCCTCGAATGTGTGCCAATTACACTACACTACCCCTCGAATGCGTAGCCATTGTGCTGCGCCTCCTCTATAATACGCGCTACAAGCTCTTCAGGGCTGCAGCATGCGGCCTGCCATCTATCCGCTCAGAGCCCTGCATCTCAGGCAGTTTTGTAAGCCTTCTGGTGTTAACATAATGCGCCGAATATAGCCCGTAAATCAGCACTGGCCCAAAGACTGGGATGCATTGAAATTTCAAGCTTCTCCGGCTTCGGGCTTCTTTATTATAAGTGACAAAAAAAGTGCTCATCTTTTTGTCACTTTTTTAGTGCGTTTCGCGATCATACATGGTATTATAAGGTGCATCGCTGGCTGTGCGCGGAGGCTGTTTGGCAGTAGACCCTCTGGGCATTATAAGACCAGCGGCAGTGTATCAAATATGGATATGTGTTCCCGGAAGACCCCTTGACCCGGAAACTCATACTCCTGGACCCTATTGACGGGGATCAGATGGTCAGTCACGCGGCACATCCTTACCCATCCGGTCCCCGCGCAAAAGCAATTTGTCCTTGGAAATCTCAGCAGGATCAGACAACATCTGAAACGATCAGGGCCGTGGCTCGCTCAGGAGCCGGGATGCCCGCACGTATTACTGAGAAAGCCGGGAAACGGAGGACAATTATGGATACAGTACTTATTGCCTTTTTAGTGGGGCTCATAACGCTAAGCGTTGGGTTCCTGCTAGGCTCCGCAAGAGGGCGAATGCTCAAGCGCGAGGCCAAACAGATAATGGATCGCTCGGACCAGCTTATGTCAGAAATGCAAAGCCTGCGGGACAAAGTCCTGCACGGCCTGGATCTGGACAAGGATAAGGCCAAGCAGCCCGCAGAAACGAGGGACGGTTCCTGATCATCTTTTGTCAATTGGGGACGGTCCCGAATAATCATTTTGGTAAAAAGAGGGAATTCCATCCCTCTTTTTTAGTTGAATTTCCAGCGCAAAAGTGCCACAATTAAGAAAACACGATCACACCGGAGGGCGGCTATGAAGCGTTTGGGGATATTAGCTTTGGTACTTTGTCTGCTGGGGGCGTTTGCGCTCCCGGTTTTAGCGTTCGCCGAGGAGGGCGCACCCGTAACGGCTGCCCCGGAGGGCGGCAAAGCGGCAGACGCGGCAATTCCCGAGGGCTTTACGCCCATCGCAAGCGCGGCTGACATGGAAAAGCTCAGGCAGGATCCATCAGGCAGCTTCGTCCTTACCCAGGACATAGACATGAGCGGCGTGGACTGGGTCCCGGC
Organism: uncultured Eubacteriales bacterium; assembly: GCA_902788795.1. GTDB lineage: Bacteria > Bacillota > Clostridia > Peptostreptococcales > Anaerovoracaceae > RUG13409. The sequence goes on from CADALS010000008.1 coordinate 17,837, forward strand.
AGCGTTCTCCGGGCAGCTGAGCGGTCAGGGCCACACCATCTACAACCTTAAAGTTACAAGGTTCGGCGATGCCCACGCGGACACGCTGGACGGCAACGCCAAAGTCTACGACACCATCTTTGCGGGCCTGTTCTCCACCCTCACCGGAAGCGTGGACGGCCTTAACCTGCGCGGCCTGGACATAGACGTTTCCTCCGAGCAGCACTGCTTTGCGGGCGCTCTGGCCGGCTACATAAAAGGCGCGGTCATCACAAACTGCACAATAAAGGACGCCAGGGTCAGCATCACGCCGGCCATCAAGCCAGACGACAGCGGCAGAAAGAGCTGCAATTCCGGAGTGGGCGGCATAGCGGGCTTCGGCAGCGGCACCATCAGCGGATGCACGGCGGACACCGTCCTGGTGTTCACAGACCAGTGCGACCCATCCCTTAAGGTGGAGGAGTTCCTAAGCGGCGCGGTGTCCTGCGGCAACCCAACCCTGGAGAGCTGCGATATCATCGTGGACGGCTACTGCTCGTGCAACGGCTACGTTCACAACGGCGGCCTGGTGGGCATGTACTACGTGTTCGACAAGTCCGAAGCAGTGGGCTATATCAACAACACCTACATCGGCGGCATGATAACCTTCTACGAAAACAACAGGGACCGCCGCGCGTACTGCAAGGCCTACGTGGGCGAGATGATGAACTGGCCCCACATTACGGGCTGCGGCGAGAGCTTTACAAGAAACGAGATAAAAGATTACAGCAAGGTGCTTCTGCCCGAAAAGTGCGACGCGCCGGCTGTTACGGACAGCGTTGTTGCCGGCGACTGTGAGAACTGGGGCTACACCACCCATACCTGCAGCGGCTGCGGCCGCACCTGGATCGACACATTTACGCCAAAAGTGCACGTGCCAAGCGACTGGACCGTGGTGTCCGAGCCTGCGGGCGGCGTGGACGGCCTCAGGCGCAAGACCTGCACGAACTGCGGCGAGCTTCTGGCTGAGGAGGCCATCCCGGCGCTCAAGAGCGTGGCGCTGGACAAGGCCGAACTGGCTTTGAATTACAAGGATACTGCGGGCCTGGCGGCTGCAGTCAGCCCGGAGGATGCGGTAAACAGGGACCTGGTCTGGAGCTCCTCCAACGAGGACGTGGCGACAGTCGACCAGGAGGGCAACATCACCGCCACAGGACGTGGCGAGGCCGTGATCACCTGCAGCTCCGCCGACGGCTTTGCAAGCAGCAGCTGCAGCGTGTCCGTGGACTACACCGTGGGTCAGTGGCTCATTAAGATCCTGCTCTTCGGCTGGATCTGGTATTGACAATTGGGGACGGTCCCGATTTGTCATTTTGACGCATCAGGGGGACGGTTCTTCCGATGCCGAAGAAACGCCCGGGAATTGCAAAATATGAAGATACTTTTTATCTGCCACGGCAATATTTGCCGCAGCCCCATGGCTGAATTCGTAATGAAAGACCTTGCTGAAAAGCAGGGGCTTTTGGGATGCTTCGAAATAGAGTCCGCCGCCACCAGTCACGAGGAGATAATGCGGGACTATTTTAACGGCGTGGACAGAGGCAACCCGGTCTACCCGCCGGCCCGCAAAAAGCTGGCTGAGCACGGCATAGACTGCAGCGGCAAGACCGCCCGCCAGGTGGTCCGCGCGGACTACGACCGTTTTGACATGCTGGTGTGCATGGACAGCAAAAATGTCCGCAACCTGCAGCGCATCATCGGCGCAGACCCCGAGGGCAAGGTGAGCCTGCTTTTAGACCACTGTGGCCGGGCAGGCCAGAGCGTCGCAGACCCCTGGTACACCGGCGATTTTGACGCCGCCTGGGACGACATTCTTGAGGGCTGCACGGCTCTGCTTGAAGAATGCAAGCAAGCAGCCATAGCTGATCGCAGATCGGGCAGAACCAGCAGCCATCGCTGATCGCAGATAGGGCGGAACCAACAGCCATCGCTGTCCGCCTCTGCGGCGGGGGGCTCATCCTGCTGGCCGTGATCCTGTCCCTGATCACTATGTTTACGATCGAGGACTCCATCGGCACGGCTTACTACATGGTGGTGATGATCGCCATGGCGGCCTACACTTTTTATATTTTTGTCAACGCTATCGTGCGCACGGTAAAGGCGCACCGCCGGAAGGACCGCCTGGAGGTGGCTCTGCGCAACAAGTACGACCTCCACATGAAGGTGGAGCGCTACCAGAGCATCGACGCGCCGGCGGACGAGCAGTTCATTAGGAAGTAGCCGCTCGCGACGGATCAATGATGACTGCATTCTGTGCGCGCGGGATCAATGGAGAGTGCATTACGCGTGAGCGCCGGATCAAAAGTGGTCAGAGCGGAGAGCCATCATGACAAGAACCGAGTTTTTACAAAGGCTCAGGGGGCGGATCTCGCCGGCGGAGGAAGCCGCGCTGCGAGACGGCACCCTGGCCGAGATCAATACCTACAATCGCAAGACCATGCTGCGGCTGCTGGATGCGGCTGCAGAGGGGGCATTGCAGGACTCAGGGTATGCGGCCGGGACGGACGACGCTACGGCATCAGCCGGAACTTCCGGCGCTGCAGACCAAGGCTCTGCCCCGGTGGACCTTGCCAGCGCCGCAGAGCTGGAGCAGACCCTCGCGGACTACCTGGCAAAGTACATGGCGGACCGTCCGGCGTGGCACAAGTGGATCATCCTGGCCTGCCTGTTTTCGGCCTTCGCCGTGGGCGAGCCAATGCACCCGCAGGAGACGGCTCACTGGACGGAAAATGACGGCAGCTACTACTGCGCGGCGCGCGAGGATCAGCCCGGCAGCGTCTGCCTGTGGGGCGTCTGCAAACGTGCTTAAAAGGAGACTAACATGATAAGACAGATAGTAAGGGACCAGTTTTTCCTGGCCCAGAAGTCCGAGCCCGCCACCAAGGCAGACCTTTGGGTGGGCCAGGACCTCAAAGACACGCTGGCCGCAAACCGCAGCCGCTGCGTCGGCATGGCCGCCAACATGATAGGCATAAAAAAGCGCGTTATAATCGTTTCGATAGGGCCGGTGGACATTCTTATGTACAACCCGGTCTTGAGCGCTCAGAGCGGCTATTATGAGCCTTTTGAGGGCTGTTTATCCCTTGATGGGTCGCGCAAGGCAAAGCGCTGGCAGAGCATAGAGGTGGAATACCGCGACGAAGCCTGGAAGCTGCAGAAAAAGAAGCTGACCGGCTACGCTGCGCAGATAGTGCAGCACGAGTGCGACCACCTGGACGGCATCGTGATCTAACGGAAACGAGGGACGGATCTGCATCAGGGGGACGGTTCGGCATCAGGGGGACGGTTCTTCCGATGCATGTCCATGCATCGGAAGAACCGTCCCCCTGATGCC
>CADALS010000009.1 GCA_902788795.1 uncultured Eubacteriales bacterium
AAACAGCACACCAAGACCTATGTAGAGAAGAGAGCACACCAGTCCAGCGCGTCTTCTGCGCTGCTGCGCAAGGAGTTCCGCCACCTGCTTGGAAGCGCAACTTACATGCTCAACTGCGCCCTTGGCTGCGTAATGATGCCCGCGCTTGCGGTGTTCGTGCTTATAAAGTCGGGTACCGTAAGAGACTTCATCGGTCTTATGAGCGCGGATCCCGCAATGGGCGGCATTATGAAATACCTGCCGCTCCTGCTGGCTGCCGCCGGATGCTTCTCGGCATCATTAAACGACCTCACAGCGCCCTCCATAACCCTGGAATCCAAGACCCTGTGGCTGCTCAAGTCCCTCCCGGTGGACACCATGGAGATATTCGAGTCCAAGAAGCGCCTGCACGAGATCCTTACCATCATCCCGGTGGTGATCCTCCACGCGGCCCTCTGCTACGCCTGCGGCCTGAGCCTTAAGGACTCCGTGATGAGCGGCCTGATGCCGGTGGTGTTCGTGATGTTTATCAGCGTTCTGGGCCTGGTGGTCAACCTGAAGCTGCCCAACCTTGGCTGGACCAACGAAGCCGCGGCTGTAAAGCGCAGCGGCAGCGTCTTCCTGACCATGTTCGGAAGCTGGGCAGTCCTGATAGTGCTTGCCGCCGTGTACGCGCTCCTGCTCTACAAAACGATAGCGCCGGAGCTCTTCCTGCAGATTCTGATCGGTATATTCCTTGTTTTGACCATTATACTGAACATGTGGCTCCGCAAACGCGGCACCCGCGTCTTCGCCGACCTCTAAACTAAGCACTCGGGGACGGTTCTCAGGTGCCGACTTCACAATAAGCACTCGGGTAAGCACTCGGGGACGGTTCTTAGGTGCCAACTTCACAAAAGAAAAACAGAGGCGGTTTCGGCTGCCTCTGTTTTGTTGTTATTAAATGTTTGAAGCGGGTGTCTGCATCTCTGGGACACGCTCTCGCTACCAGGGAACCCGGTCCAAACCCTTTGAGCACAGCTAAACGGCGCAACGTCGATCCGCTCACTGGCCATTTGTGAAGTTGGCACCTGAGAACCGTCCCTAAGTGCTTGGCCATTTGTGAAGCTGGCACCTGAGAACCGTCCCCAAGTGCTTACTTAGTTTTTTGGGGTGTCGTCCCCACTTGGCGCGGGCGTCACCTTGGGAATGGACTTTGTCTGGGTCTCACCGCAGACCGGGCAGGTGCGCTGCTGAAGCCCCTCCTGCTCAGTGGTCGGCTCGTACATAGTCTGCCAATTGCCCCAGTTGTGGCCCCTGGCAGCGATGGTCTCCGAGTACGAAGTACCGCACTCCCTGCAGGTAAACGTCAGCTCACCGGCCGCCGTGCAGCTGGCCTCCTTGGTTATCTTGCTCTCATACAGATGCTTCCCCGTGGCCGGCAGCAGCTCCGTGTACTCCAGGCCGCAGTTCTTGCAGGTGTAGGTAATCTCGCCTATCTCCACGCAGGTAGCCCTGCGGCTCACCCTGGATTCGAACTCGTGCCTGCCCGTGGCCGGGATAGCGTCTATCTGCTCCCTGTCGCAGGTCTTGCACTTGTAGACGATACCGCCATCCGCCACGCAGGTCGGCTGGCGAGTCTCAAGATACTCAAACATGTGATTGCCCGTGGCCGGAATATTCTCCTTGTAAGTCTTGCCGCACACGCTGCACGTGAATTCGCGCTCCCCGGTCTCCGCACAGGTAGCCTCCTTCACCACAGTTGACGAATACTTGTGGTCCTCCGTGGGCGGAATAGCCTCCGTGTAGGTGTCACCGCAGCCGTAGCACCGGAAGCTCTTCTCTCCGGCCTCCTTGCAGGTAGCCTCTTTCACCACCGTGGCTATGTATTCGTGCTTATGCGCCACATTGTTCTTCTTACCCCCCTTGCTGCCGCAGCCGCCAAGCGCGATCAGTGCCGCAGCCGCCAGCGTCAGAACAAGCAGCAGTCTCCCCTTTTTACTCATCTGCCTTCTCTGCCTCCTTTTTACCCTTGAATATTGCCTCCGAAAGCGTAGACACGAGTCCTTTTGTAATGTCTATCACTGTGGCCGGCATATCTGTGATCTTCTTCTTTGCAGCATCCACCGCCGCAACCTGAAGCTCCGCCAGGCTGCGCTTGGTCTCATCGCTGAAGCCTTTGACCTTGGAGAGTATAGCCTCCAGGCCAGCAATGCCGCCGGCTGCCATATCCTCCAAGTTCTCCGCGCCGCTTGCCGCAGCCGCCTCGTAGAGCTCGTCTATAAGCACCGCGCGGTCGTCGAACGGAATGCTCTCTATCCAGTTGCGCAGCGTAGCGTCCATAACGTTCTCCTTGGGCTCCTGCACCTCCGAAAGCCCCAGCCTTCCGTGGTCCACGCACCAGGACGCGATGTTATGCTCCAGGATGCCCATGTTGTTCGAAACGATGACCTTAGTATCAGTTATCTTGACCTCCATGATGCGCCCAATAACATCGTATTCGGGTATCACCTTGGTGGTCTTTGGATCGATCTTCTCTATAAGATCCAGGCTCATGACCTCAGGCGCGAAGCCGGGGCCGTCAAGATCCCAAACATGCTCCACGCGGTCCATCAGCTCCTCCGGAAGCAGCGCCGCCGCGTACAGCGCCAGATTGCCGCCCTTGGAGTGGCCGCCTATGTACCAGGTCCGCAGAGCCTCCTGGCGGGCTTTTTCTATAGTAGAGCGCCTGCGCAGGAAGGTAGTGCTTGGAATGCCGTCCAGGTCTGCCTCGTCCCCCTTGGTGATTACGCGCCTTGCGTACTCCAAAGCCTTACGCTGCGCCACGGTCTGGGTGTAGCCTATCATAAAGTCCTCTTTCCAGCCAATCAGGGAGCTGTCCGTGCCCCTGAAGGCTATAAAGGACCACTCATCCTCAAAGCTGAACGTTACCGCCGAGAACTGCAGGTTCTGGTCCAGGTCCATCTCCTCCACATAATCGCTTATGTAGAGCTGGCCAAACCTCTTGCTTGCTGCCGCCGCGCGGAAAACGTCCACGTTGCCAAGGTCTCCCCCGGTTATCTTCAGCTTAAGCTTGCCCTCCGGGATGAAAGGCATGCATTCTGCCACCGTGGCCTCGCCGTCCTTGTCCAGGACCGGAGCCAGATCGAAATACGAGATGAGGCAGAGTATCACCGCATCGACATCGTTAAAGGGCTTGCCGTTAAAGTCCACATCCCCCAGCCATTCGATATAATCTCTGAGATCATCCATTGCTATCCCTCCTATTATTTCGGCTGCACCGGCAGGTACATTTTGCGCAGAATAAACTGCTTCAGCCTGTCCGGCAGGAACCTGAGCAAAAACATCAATGCTTTATATTCGAAGCCAACGGCGACGCGCAACGGCGGGTTTTTCTTTCCGATGAGCTTCATGACGACCGCCGCCACGCTGGACGGATCCCGGCCGTTCTGCTCGTCGTGCTCCATGCGCGCCACGCTCTTTTTTACCGCCTCCGCGTAGGGCGACGCTTCATCTATATAGGTCTTGCGCGCTCCGGTGAACCCGGTCTTTGTGTCCCCGGGCTCCACTATAACTGCATGCACCCCAAAGCCGCGCATCTCCATATTGACAGCCTCCACGTAGGCCTCCAGCGCGTACTTGCTGGACGAATAGTGGCTCTGCATGGGTATGGGCACCTTGCCTGCAATGGAGCCGATAACTATGAACAGCCCCTTGCCCTGCTTGCGCATCTTTGGAAGCACCAGGTTTCCCACCTGAAGCACACCAAAGTAGTTGGTCTCCATCTGCGCCCTGGCGAGCTCCATAGGAAGCTCCTCCGCGCTGCCCGCCACACCCATTCCTGCGCACAGAACGGCTATATCTATCCGCTCCATGGAGTCCACGACTTTTGCAACTGAATTGTAGTTTGTGACGTCCATGGGCTTGAAGCTGATAGCCCCAGAGACGCCAGAACCGTTGATATTCTGCGGATTTGCGGCATATTCAACGACCCGCTCCGCGCAGCTTCTGGACACCGCCGTGACCTGGCACCCGGCCTTAGCCAGCGCCTCTGCCACAGCAAGGCCGATGCCTCTGGACGCGCCGGTCACCAAAACGTTTTTTCCGTATAAATTGTTCAAAACAGACCTCCAAACCTTGCCTGGCCGCCCTCTACTCCGTGTAGTACTTCACCCCGTACTGGTCCAGGAACGCCTTTATTATATCCACGTGTATGCACTGGCCGACGTGCAGGAAGGGCTGGTTGTTCACCACCTGCTCCCTGCCGCCCAGCTTCATCTTTTCGCCTATCATGTCGAAGCCAAGGTGCAGATGCTTGGTTGCGGACTGCATGCCCCAGATAACTCCGCAGCTGTCGAACAGCGGGCCGCCGCTCTGGCCGCGCAGCCCCGGCGTGCTGATCTCCAGCCCGTACACCTTGCCGTCCTTGCCCGCCAGATGCCTTGTAAACATGCCCTCTATCGGAAAGCGCGGCGTGTTGCTGCTCCCCGCCGAAGCATCCCAGACTATATCGTCCGTGGCTGCGTCGTAGCGGAAATCCGCGTACTCCGGGAACGGAAAGCCCAGCCTGCAGAGGAAGTCTCCCGGCCTTACCGCCTTGCCGTCCCTGGCGAACACCGCGTGCCCCGTGTAGAGCAGCTTGTCGTACTGCTTAAAGTGGATCAGCGCCAGGTCGTAGTCCGGGTGACGGTTGATATCGAACTCCCGGATGCCGCTTACGCTGCCCGCAAAAGCCACCTTTATCTGCGCGGTCTGCCCCGCCTTAAAGCCATGCACCAGCTCCAGCTTTTTCAGCGACGCCGCCGCGTTCTTGCCGGAAAGGGCTGCGCGCTCTTTGCGGAACTGGTCGTACTTCTTGTTCAGCTGATCCGCGTGTATTATCTCGTCCGCAACGTGCTTGCAGGTTACCGCCCAGCCCTCGTCGTTGACGAAAAACAGCGTGGCAAGCCCCGGCAGCACCGCGGTCTCCTTGTATTTTCTGCTTATTATCTTGACCGGCCTTGTAAAGCCGCCCACTTTTTCTATCGCGTCTGCAAACATAGTCTGCTCCTTTTTCTGCGCTCCGCAGCCGGCCGTTGCTGTGTTCTTCGTTCCGGCCTGGGCAAAGCGTTATCCCCAAAGTCCGGAAAGCATTGGAATTATCTGCTTTTTGCGGCTCATCACGCCGGGCAGGAACACAGCGTTTTCCTTTGGCTCCGCGCCGAATGCCAGCTGAATGGTCTCGTCATTGCCCACATAGAGCAGCGTAGAGCCCTCTTTGAGTATATCGGTGACCATCAGTATCACCAGGTCGAAGCCCTCCCTGGCCTTGAGCGCCGCCATTACATCCAGCAGCTCCGCCTTTCTCGCCAGCAGGCCGCTTGGATCCACGCTGCTGATCTGACTGACCCCGATGTTCTTCTCCGCAATATGGAATGCCTTGTAATCCGCGCCGAACAGCTCCTCCGCGCTCTTGCTGGCCTCGTCTCCGGCGGCAAACAGCACCTTGCCGAGCTCCTCCACCGTAACTCCCGCGATCTTGCAGAGCTTTTCCGCCGCCGCTACATCGCGCGCCGTGCAGGTTGGGCTCTTGAAGACTACCGTGTCGGACAAAATGGCGCCTGCCATCAACCCTGCTATCTTTGGCGACGGCTCTATGCCCCTCTCCTGGTACATGGCCGTAAGTATGGTTGCGGTGCAGCCCACCGGCTCATTGCGCATAAGTATAGGCTGGCCGGTCTGTATGTCCGCAAGCCTGTGGTGGTCTATGATCTCCCGGATCTCAACCTGCTCCAGCCCGGGTACGGACTGCGATGCCTCGTTGTGGTCCACAAGCACTACATGCTTGCGCCTCGGACGCAGCAAGTGGAAGCGGCTCACGGTGCCCAGCACCTTGCCCTCCGCGTCCAGCACCGGGTAGCTGCGGAAGCGGCTCTTTAGCATAACCTCGCGGACATCGTCCGCGTAATCTTCTATATGGAAAGCCACGATCTTCTCCGCGTTGCATATGCGCTCCACTGGCAGTGCCTGGCCTATGAGCCTGGATACATGCCTTGCGCAAAGCGGCGTGGAAATGATGATGGTATCTGCAACTGATTTCCAGTGCGGGTCTATATCCGCCCTGCAGAGCACCAGGCAGCGCACACCGGCCGCCAGAGCCTGCTCCACCACATCAGGCTGGTCCCCGCAGATCAGGACGCTCTCCGGATCCGTGAGCCTTTCGGACTCGTAGTTCTGCGGGAGGTATATGGACACGTTGCCGCTCAGGAACTCCGCCGCGGCCGCCGGGTTCACCAGCTCGCCCTCAAGGACGCTCACCAGGTTGGCCAGCGGCACATCCTCTATGCGGTTTTCCGCCATGGACTCCAGCTCGTACCTTGCAAGGTCCCCAAAGGACAGCATCCCAAACAGCTTGCCGCCGTCCACCACAGGCACCGCCCGCAGCTCCTGCTCCAGCATGGTCCTCATGGCAAAGTCCACCGTAACGCTGCGCTCCAGCACCGGCGTCTTATCGAAATCCAGGTCCTTCACCTGGGTGCGCAGGTTGCCCACCAGCTCCGGAGCCTCCGCCCCAAAGTAATCCAGCAGCCTCTGCGTCTCGTCGTTCACCGAGCCAAGGCGCACCGCCTTGTACTCGTCCTCTCCTGCCGCGTTCTTGAGCGCCGCGTACGCCAGCGCCGAACTGATCGAATCTGTATCCGGGTTCCTGTGACCCGTCACGAATATCTTGCTCATTACTACCCTCTTCCTACAGCCCTTCTCTGTCCCTTTCCACGTTGAGCCCCGGGGCATCAGTTATGCGCCCTTCCGGCTCCTGCCCCGCCTTGTACGGCGTGTTGGAAAGCACGCAGTCGTAGAGGATGTTGATAACATCTATCTCCCTGGACTCCGTAAAATTCTTTAAGGGGAAATCCACCCCGAACATGTCCTTGTACTGCATCAAAAGCATCTCAAGCATATATTATTCCTCCTGTCCGTCGCTTTCTTCCTCCACCAGGCGCACCGCGATCCTCTCTTCCGGATCGTCTATGCCGTGCTCGCGCAGCGCCTTGGCGCAGCTCTCAATAAGATCCCAGTAAACATCCCAGTACTGCCTGGTATCGCACCATGCCCTCACGCTGAAGATGTAAGTATCATCATCCACAGCCGTGAGCCTTGCAAACGGCGCCGGGTCGCTCAGAACGCCCGGAGTGTTTTCGGCCGCCTCGTACAGCACGCGCTTTACAAAGTCCGCGTCTATATCGTTGGTTATCTTGTGATCCTGATCTATCCTGCGTATCGGCTCCGCCGTAAAGTTCGTAACATTGGCGCTCATCAGGTCCCCGTTAGGCACCAGGATCTTCTTGTTGTCCAGGGTTATGATGGTGGTGTAGAAGATGCTGATATCCCTTACATGGCCCTCCGCGCCGGTGGATTCGATGTAATCCCCTATCTTAAAGGGCTTGAATATCAGTATCATCAGGCCGCCTGCAAAGTTGGACAGCGCACCCTGCAGCGCAAGGCCCACAGCCAGTCCGCAGGACGCCAGCACCGCGACCACGCTGGACATAGGCACGCCCAGGATCTCTATGACCCCGATAAACAGCAGAGCGTAGAGCAGCGTCTTTATCAACCTCTTGCCTATGACCTTTATAGTCTCATCAATATTGGCCTTGTCTATGCCCTTATCGATGATCCTGCAGAGGAGCCGGATCACGAAATACCCGATGATAAGCACCAGCAGGCCTATCACTATCTTGCCGCCGTAAGTGCTCAGAAAATCGATACCGTTCTTTACGAATTGGTCCATTTCCGCCCTCCTGTTGATTTTAGTTACTTCTGCTTATTATAATATTATACCAAATGCGGGCTCAAGATGCTATAATTATAGCCACCGGCAGACCTGAAAGGACTTAAAATGGCGCAATCCCGTATCAATATAAAACGCTTCGTACCTGCGGTGATCATACTGCTGGCTGTGATCGCTGCAGCCGTGCTGTTTATCTTGCGGCCGGGTGCTGATAAAACGCCCACCCCCGCAAACAACGTCGCGCCGCAGGAGTCTTTCTCTCCCTCAAAGCCGTCCGACGACGGCAAGGACGATTCCGCAGAGCTGCCCCCGGATCCGGACGAGGCCGCAAGAGCCAGAGCCGCATCCATGCAGGACTACGCCATAGACCCAAACACCGGCAGAGCAGCAGACATCACCACCATGGACGACAACTTCCTGCTGCTTGTAAACCGCACCCACGCCCTGGCATCCTCTTACGCGCCCTCGGACCTTGTTAAAGTTGAGCACTCCGTAAGCGGCGTAGGCATACCCGGCGAAACAGACCAGCTCCGCAAAGTGGCGGCCGACGCCTTCGAGGCCATGGTCGCAGCCGCAGAAAGCGGCGGCATCATTATAAAGCTGCGCACCGGCTACCGCTCCTACGCCTACCAGAGGGACCGCCTCTACAACGCTTACGTGGCGCAGTACGGGCGCGCCTACGCAGACACCATAAGCGCCCGTCCCGGCCAGTCGGAGCACCAGACCGGCCTTGCACTTGACGTAGGCGGAGCCTCCGAAGGCTTCGCGCTCTCAAGAAATTTCGGAAACACCAAGGAAGGCCAGTGGGTCGCGGAGCACTGCTGCGAATACGGCTTCATAATCCGCTACACAGACGGCACAAAGAACTCCCCCGGCCCCATAACCGGCTTCATATCCGAGCCCTGGCACCTGCGCTACGTAGGTGTCCAGCCGGCCACATCCATGAAAAACTCCGGCAAGCTCCTGGAGCAGTACCTGGATGTAATGTACTAAGGCAAAACACATAGAATACAGCAAAGGAAGGGTATCATGAAAATTCTCAACACCATCAAAGAACTCTACGGCATGGAGGGCACCATCCAGGCTACTGCGGACAAGTACGGCTGCCAGCTGGAATACAGGCGCCCCAAAGAGCTCACCCACGACTACCTTCTGGACTTCGACATCATCCTGGGCAACCCGCCGGAGGACATTCTTTACGACCTGCCCAAACTCAAGCTGCTGCAGCTCCAGTCCGCCGGCAGCGATAACTACGCCAAGCTCCCCATATTCCACGGAGAAAACGCCCCCGCCCTCTGCAACGCCACCGGCTGCTACGGCGTTACCATTGCGGAGCACATGGTAGGCTTCATCCTTGCTATCATCAGGGATTTCCTGCCCTACCGCGATGCCATGCACACTCACACATGGAGCCACATCCGCACCCCCGAGACCATAAACGGCAAAAAGGCCCTCATAATAGGCCTCGGAGATATTGGCAGCCACTTTGCCAAGCTCATGGACGCCTTCGGCTGCGAAGTCTACGCCATCAAGCGCACCATGACCGCTCCTCCCGAATACATAAAGGAGATCCACCCGCTTACAGACCTGGACAGCCTGCTGCCGGAAATGGACTTTGTTGCCCTTTCGCTGCCACAAAGCCCCCAGACCACGCACGTTATAAACGCTCACACGCTCAGCCTCATGAAGCCGGAAGCCGTGGTTATCAACGTGGGGCGCGGCTCCGCCGTAGATAACCTGGCCCTGGCCGATGCACTGAAAAACGGCACCATCAAGGGCGCCGCTCTGGACGTTACTGAGCCCGAACCGCTTCCGGAAGACCACCCGCTCTGGGACTGCGAGAACTGCCTCATAACCCCGCATTCCTCCGGCAAGTACTTCCAGAGGGACCCGCACCTGCGCATCCTGAGGCTCTGGCAGGACAACCTGGAGGCCTTAATGGACGGCCGCCCCCTGCAGAACATTGTGGACCTTGCCACCGGCTACAAGAAAAGATAGCCTCCCTCTGTAATAAAAGAACAGACTGGCAAAAGCCAGTCTGTTTTTTGGTACGATTTTAAATAACGGATTTAGTGAAGTTGCAGCCAGGTAAGTGTTCATTCTCGTATCCAAAAGCTATATACATCCTTCATTAAAGCGTGAAAAGACATTGGCGATACATCGATTATTAATGGTGCCGTCTGTGCTTTACCCATGCCCATGTCAACAAAGAACCTATTAATAATTGCTGTAGCAACAGTACATATTGCGGATGGAATAAGGATAGATAAATAAAATGCTATTAAAGCATGCTTGGTTATTCATTAGAAAATATAATCAAAGCCTCTTAGATTTTCTTTAGAAAGGGCTCAGTAAGTTTTTTAGAAATTTTTTTAGAAATAGGCCGTTTTGGGTGGAAATTGGAGGCTTTTCAAAAATGTGCAAGGGCCTGAAATCGTTGAGATTTCAAGCCCTCGTGGGTTGGTCGGAGTGCCGGGATTTGAACCCGGGGCCTCTTGGTCCCGAACCAAGCACGCTACCATCTGCGCTACACCCCGATACCAGCTGCCTATCCGGCGGACCGGACAAGGCTATATAATATGCTCCGAAAAATCAATCAAAGAAAGGAATTAAGAGTACTTACTATGAGACAACTTTCAATTAACAATCAAACAAGAAACAAAGAACTCCTTATCAAGAATGAAACAACTTTTAATGATCTTTTTAGTCTGTTTTTGACTGCCAAGAAAGCCATTGGAGTACAAGACAAAACACTTGATACATATCGCTTTCATTTTAGTGCAATCAGACATTATTTGAACACTGAGAAAGCAATATCGGAACTATCAAAACAAGATTTTGACTTAATGATAATTAAGATGCGTAATTCCAATCTGGCTCCTAGAAGCATAAAAAGTTATTTAACTACACTGAGAGCATACTTAAACTGGTGCAAATCCGAAGGATACTGTGACATTACTATTGGTAAGTTCAAATGTCCTGAAACATATAAAGATCCATATACTGACGAAGAATTGAAAGTGCTTCTTCAAAAACCATGTGTCAATACTTGTTCATTTTCTGAATACAGGAATTGGGTAATGATCAATTTCCTTTTAGATACTGGTTGCCGTTCTGCCACATTGCGATTAATCCAGATTCAAGACTTGGATTTAGATCGAGGTATTTGTTACTACAGACACACGAAGAATGCACGAGTTCAGTCAATTCCCTTGAGTTCCAAAATGATAAATATATTGAAAGAGTATCTATTGTTCAGAAAAGGATCACTAGAAGATGTTTTGTTCTGCTCTATTTATGGTCAACCCCTTAACGAAACAGCATTAAGAAAAGCTATATATAGCTATAACAAATCTAGAGGAGTAAATAAAACTAGTGTCCATTTGTTTCGACATACTTTTGCAAAAAAGTTTCTACTAGACTGTAATGGAAGCGCGCTCATACTACAACAACTATTGGGTCATACCACACTTGATATGACAAAGCATTACTGTAACCTATACAGTTCTGATATAATCCATTCTTATGATCGACTCTCTCCGCTTTCGCAAATCCAGAAAAAGAATGAGAGAATAAAAATGCGTTAATTAATATTGCGTCAACTCAAATGGCCTTACAAGCCTTAAAATCGCCCCTTACAAAGACGAAGATGTCGTTAAGGATCTTATGCTTCGCCGCTTTCGCAAATCCAGAAAAAGGCGAAAGAATAAAAATATATCACAAGTGTAAATGAGGAGGAAGAATCGATGTGTAAGAAACTATCATTTGACAACCAAAGGCAAAGAGAATTTGAAGCACTTCGCAGTAAAGCACTGCAAGAGGATGCAACTCAAGAGGATCTGGCTAGACTTGCATACTGGCTCGATACAAATGATCCAAGCAATTATGACGGAGAAGAAGTATGTTTTGATTTAGGTGGAGGTAAAAAACTGTGCATAATCCTTGAACCCACTGGCGCGGAGGATGAGTATGTAGATGACGGGTACTATATTATCTAAAGTTAAAGAGTAGGAGGTTTCTCCTACTCTATTTCAATATTATCAACACCATATTCTAGTATAATGTTGATCAATTCATTTCTCGAATAATTGATTTCTGATGCCAACTTATCAAGTTTCTCCAAAGTGTCCACTTGAATGCGAACAGTTATTATCTTGTTTCCATCGTCTCCGCGACGCTTAATCTTTAATGTGTCGGTTTTCATGCCAGTCACCTTTCACTAATGTAATAATTTTAACTTGTACTAGTGAAATATAATATGTTACAATTATCATGCTAATATAGTATCTATGTGTAATACTACACGAATGTTTTTAATGTATCGGAGGGAAAAAATGAAAAAGACACTATGCCTCATACTTGCAATTATCTTAGCGTTATCATTGGTTGCTTGTGGTAATTCTTCTTCAAACACCACGAATAATACAAACTCACAATCAAGCGAAGAATCCATTGAACAACTTGCCGTATTGCAATTATATCTTGCACTAAAAGAACGAAAACTAATAATGGATGGACAAAAGATGACAGGGCTTCTAAATGAAAATGTAGACGCAGGGCATTGTTCATATAAGATTACAAGTAAGACTAATTCAGGTTTTTATTACGTTAAAGGTTTGGTTTACTTAAAAAATGAATACGACCGTAGTGTAGGCTGCAATTATGGGGATAAAGGAAGTTCAACACTTTATTTTGTTATTCAAATTAATAAAGCTACATTTGATGCAAAGTGTGTCCATCTCTATGATAAACAACCCAGTATTTACTAGAATCATTTGAGTACAATGTAAAAAGGAGGGAGAATATATCCCTCCTTTTTAAATGTTTGTGATTTCTAGAAAGTGATTAATAGTTATTAAGAATAGTTTTTAAATGAATCTGATACTCTTCTCGAACTTGTTTAGGCGCGACAATTTCAACATTTGATCCAAATCCGCAAAGCCAACCGAAAAACTGTGGACTAACCTCTACATCACAATTAACTTGAAAGTGTTCATCATCTATTCGTGAATATAAGGCGGTTTTCGTTCCGAAGCGATCAAGCACAGTATCTAATAGTGAGTTGTCGAACCGCAAACTAACACTTGTTTTCTCCCCTCCATACATAGAAAACACTCGTTGCGTATAGTTTTTCACATCAAGTGCTTTTATGGCATCCAAACCACCTCTTGGTTGGCCAGTGAGTTTAATGTTCTTCATGCGGTCAACTCTATATGTCCGTACATCTCGTTTTCCATCATCATATGCAAGTAAATAGTAGTTCCCATCACTGATTATGAGATAATATGGACTGACTGTATACTGCTTGCTCCGGACGACTGGTTTTTCAACATTTGTGATTTCATATCTGGCATATTTAAAACTAATCTTCTCTGGAATGTGTTTTTTCCTGTTTTGTTCTGTTGCCATTGCATCACGAATCAAATCAATGTTTGTCAACACGGTTTTATTTAGCGTCTTGACTCGATCTACAACGACTGCATCCGTTTTTATTTTACGTGCCTGATATTCACTTACATTTTCCAGAAGTATATTAGCCAGTCTTTCTGCAGAATCTGATGGAATAAACTTTGTTGAATATACACATTCAGTAATTAACCGGATATCATTTAACTGGAATTCTCTCGCTTCTGGGTTTATATAGAATCCCTTTTTCGCCCTCTTGATCATTAGTTTTTTGTTATCATCTGCTTCGGCAATTATCTTTTCGGCCTCATCAATAGTGCAGTTTTCCTTCATCATCACATAGACTTTATTTAGATCCTCTATATCTTTATAAATAGATCTGCGTTCTGCATCAATTCCAAAAGCATCTAAATCCGCAGCAATATCATCGGCGGCAATTGGATTGTATTCATCAGATCGTTTCTGTAGAATTTGCAGAACAAGATAAAGCTTTGCACGCTGATTTGATTTTCTTCCACTATTCGGTTTGTTATTGACCTGGCGCGATTCGTTTTTTTCGAATTCCATATAAGACTCCGGGAAAGAATTCAGTTATGTATGAATGTGCACTTTCAGTTACCATTATACATAGATATAGTGCAAAAAGCCAAAGGATCTTCGTTTACAAAACTGGCTGTTCAGTGATATATTTTATATTAATAGATTTACGCATACTTGCTTGATGAAATAGGGAAAACAAATCAAACCAAAGAAATGTTAATTAAAACATTGGAATTTGACAAGGATCCCAACGGTATCATGAAGTATTTTGCTGTTCAATTACTAACGCCTGAAATATGTTTAATGGGGATTAAGCAAAGCTGGGCTAACCTTCAGTACATTCCAGTCAAATACAGAACTGAAGAAATATGCAATATAGCACTTGAAGAATCTATTAACGCTTTCAGATACGTGCCTGATCAATACAAAACAAAAGATCTATGCTATAAGGCGGTTAGCGCGAATTGTGACCTATTTAGATATGTCCCAAAAGAGAAAAAAACTGAGGAGTTATATCGCTTATCACTCAGGAGTGTAGCACCATGTCTTGAGAATAATCAGAAACTGTTGTCATATGATAAACCAAAAGAACAAAACAGCAACATACTATTGAAGAGCGCTGTAAAAACAGTCAGTTTACCAAGCCTGGCGGAATTGGCGATAACTGTCAAGGAGCAGTCACAGAATGGCATTAACCAGTATACTTTATTACCGCATGATGAACCCTTATATGTTTTCGATTTACATCTGGAGCACCAACTTAATATCATAGGAAAGACTGTAGATCAAATTGAAAAACAAATACGTAATATGCTAGATGAAACCCACATTCAACAATTATTTTATATGCATGATCCATTAATAGTTGGCGGGGACGTTGCTAGTTCAATTAGTTTAGAGTCCTTATTCTATAAGACATTACGTGATTATTGGAGAGGTCCCATTATTGGCATATTGGGAAATCATGAGTTATGGGATTGCAAAACAGAAGACAATAGTAAAAAAAACATAGAACAAATAATAGCCGAATATAGAGAAGTGTTCAGTCAGAATGGATGCATTTTATTACATAACGATTTGTTAGTCTGCAAAGGTATAAATAATTGGTCTCTTATTAGCGAAGAGACGATCTTGAGAATTAGTGATGAAGAACTCAAGGGATTTATAGAGAAATCCTATTATGCCATTCTTGGGGGCCTTGGTTTTTCTGGATATGATCAAAAGTACAATTCGGAATTGGGTTTATATGCAGACTCAATTACTACAATAGCCGATGACAAGAAGAATAGTGACAGATTTCATGCTGTCTATGATAAAGTTATGCGTTGTTCTGGGAAAAAACAGATAGTAGTAGTTACACATATGCCATTGCATAGTATAGGCATATCACAACTCGCTGCAAATTGTATATATCTTAATGGACATACACATCAAAATTCCATTCAGAAGCATAAAAACGGCGCGATTATTCTATCTGATAACCAGATTGGATATGAACCATGTAAATGGCGCTTTAAGTCCTTTTCTATTCTACATCAGCAGTATAACCCATTTGAGGATCTTCCTAGTGGTATCTTTAAAGTAGATAGAAGAGACTATCTTGCTGTTAATGCTGCATACGGGATAAGCTTGGAAAGTTTTAAGAAGAAAGGGGATGTAATACTAGTAAAGAACGCAGGAGTTTCAATGTTCTTTTTAATGACGACTAATGTCAAAGGTAAGGTTAAAACATACATTCTGGAAGGTGCTAGAATCCATGAAACAGATAAGGATTTAGAATACTATTATAACAATATCCCTCGATACACTGAAATCGTAAAAAATGCATATGCGCCATACTATGAGTCATTATGTAAAATATCGGATGAGGTAAAATCATTCGGTGGCAGCGGGCGCATACATGGGTGCATTGTTGATATAGATTTCTATAATCATATTTATCTGAACCCAATAGATGGTAAGGTGTCATATTATTATGCATTAGATATGTCAAGTAGAACAGTAATGCCAAATATGGAACGACTATTAAAAGGTTCTAATTTGCTCAAATCCTATAAAAAACAGCAGAAGAAAGGCAATCTAGTAACGCTTAATTCGTCATCCATTAATCAAGCTATAGTACCAAAGGAAATGTATGGGACTGAAATGTATAGACCTTCAAATTCACTGCTCAAATTACAATACCTTGTTGAAGACAACATAATTAGAGTTTGGAAAGATGAGGTTCTAACTGAAACGCGCAAGCGGATTTCAGATGGTACAAAGCAGGGAAAACTAAGAAAAAAATAGAGTGTATCAGAGGGTATTATAGAATAGGCATAAGAGACAGATAAATAACAATAGTCTAAATATCTAAAGGGAGCTGTTATCGGCCCCTTTTCTATTACGAATAAGCGTGCTTTTGCTAATTCCTGTAATTGCCTCTACCTGTTTGTATGTCATGCCTTGTAATAGTAAATCCAGTGCATGTGCAATTTGTTGAGGCTTATATTTCTTTGGTCTTCCTTCTCGGAAGTTGGGATCCTGCCTGGCTACAGTCTTCCCTTCCTGAGTTCGCTCTACGATCATATCTCTCTCAAACTGTGCAAACGCTAATAATACATTGCGCAGCAGTGTGCTCATGCTGTCATTAGAAAGAATTCCAAGATTTAAAACATTGACTGTTATTCCTCTATCTATAAGCTTAGTGATCAAATCGCTAGCTTGCGAAACTGAACGCGCAAACCTGTCAAGCTTTGTCACAATCAAGGTGTCTCCATCTTCTATTTTTTCTAGCAATCTCTGGAGGTTTGGTCTATCCATCTTAGTGCCAGTAAAAGAGTCCTTATAGATCTTTTGCGCGCCGTTCTGTATTAGCGAATTAACTTGTGCTTCTAAACTGTTACCATCTTTAGCTTGTCCCCTTGTTGATACTCTAGCATATCCATAAACCATTGTTTGCCTCCTTATTTATGACCCTAAGTTTTGACACCGCGCAAATCGCCATTTCAGAAGGCGCGCGCCATAGTATCAAAACTTAAAAGTTATGACCCTTTGAGGAGATGGGCAGGATCTCTGCCCATCTCAAACCTTTATTATCTGACTTGTTGTAGTTGCTCTCCGCAGTCCATGCACATGACCCTTACTTCTTTTGTGGCTCTTACGCTCATTCCGCAGCAGGGACACATATATTTTCTTGTGCTAGAAGGCTTTGTGATTTGAATGCCATTTGCTCCTGAATGAGTTCCAGTCCCTCCAACTCTTAAGCCGCTAGACTCATTTCTGAAGATTAGAATATCTGTTAGTCCATTGTCTATTACAAAGTCTAGCAGGCCTTCACCTGGCGTTGTTATTGTCCATCCATATTTTTCATCGTGCTCAACTACTAGGTCTCTGCTTTCTGCTGCTTCTTTAAAGCGTCTGTTGTGGTATGTTCCACCTCTGCTGCAGTCTTGAATTCCCATTTCGTAGTTGTAGTAATGCACCATTTCATGTAGCAGCGTTGCGGTAATGCTCTCTATAGGCATATTTAACGTTCCGGCGCCTATGTTGATCTCATGCGTTCCACCAAGTTTTGATATCCATGTATCATTTCTCAGCGAGAAGTGGCCGTAGGCTTTTGGCGTTGACTGAATTGTTATTGTTGGCCTTGAAAGTGCACCTTCAAAGTATTCATTGTTTAGCAAGTCAAAGATTTTGTTGAGGTATCCTGCGACTCTGTTATAACTTGTCATTTCTTTCATGTTAGCTTCTCCTTGTTTTTACTTAAGGGGCAAGCTATAATTGTCTTGCCCCTTTGCTTAGCTCTTGGGGTTGCCCTTTACTCTTTGCTGTGGTAGGTATTTTGTAAGGGGCATTTATTATGCTATTGTGAACCTGCGGCTTGCCACTTCTTTGCAGTAGGCTTTGTAAAGGCTTTCGCCAAGTTCTTCTTTGAAGCGTTTTGTATCAAACCTGCTAGAAAGAACACTTGTGTACCTTACGATATGAGAGCCGATCTCCAGTTCTTCAGTATCGCGGCTTGCCATTTCGGCTTTAACTTCATTTCTGATTTCTTCGGCTTCTGCCTTGAGTTCTTCTATCATTGCTTCATATTCAATGAGAGATTCGATTTTCTTAAGAAGATCATTATTTGCCATGTCTTTTCTCCTTTTCTTTGATCTGGCCTTGATTTATCTTACACTTATATTATACACTATTTTTCGTGTATGTCAACACCAAATTTCGTGTATATACATTTTTTTTAGTGTACATTTTAAAGTTGGTGTGTTATACTGTTACCAGATCTAAGGAGGCTTTAAAAATGGGTTTAAAATGGAAAATTGACATACTTCAAGCCTTAAAAGAAAAAGGGATTACATCTTATACTTTGCGAAAAACCACAGACAAAAGTATAAGTTTGAGTGAATCTACAATTCAGAAATTAAGGCAAGGCGAAGGCGTATCATGGGATAATATCGAACGTATTTGTAAACTTTTAAAGTGCCAACCATCTGATATCATGGAATATATTGACGACTAGGGGATGTAATTGGGATTTCTCCTTTTACCTTAGTTCTGATATCGTATTCCCTAGGACATACGTAGTTTGAAATAAAAAAACGAAGCCATAAACATGGCTTCGTTTCTGAAAAGTAGATCCGCGCAAACAAAAGTTTACTTAATAATGTAAATTCAAGGGTATCTATTATATAAAGATTATATATTGTTCTTATAAGTAGAAAGGACTAATTTCTAATTTCCTATATGCTGCGCGCATGGCAGTCTAATAAAAAAGATATGACAAAAGTTACTGTACACAAAATAGATGATAAGCACATTATTACTGATTTTCAATTTGGTAAAGATACATCACCTGAACAATCCTATAGAGAAGTTTTAAGTGCGATTATCGAGTTTGCAAAACTTAATGCTGCAGCATGTAATAAGATAGCACCTGATTCTATTACGTGGCCAGAAGTTATAGATAAGATGGTGTCTGACCTTCAATTTGCTAGAAATACTATAGCGCGGAGGCTAGAAGAGGGGACTTTATCAGATAAGTATTGGAAAGACTAAAACTTGATAGTTTTTTTGATCTCTTTCGTGATGTGTTCTGCAAGTACCTTTTGCGTTCTTTTATCAGTTAAGATTGAACCTACATTTTCAATTGCAACATCAACACAAGTTTCTACATCAAAAGCTAAATCATTGATAAAAGCGGCATAGGCTTCGGCATACGCTGCCTTTTGTATATCACCAATTAGTTTCTCTATTTTTCTATCACATACTTCATTGGCAACTTGTTCTGCAATCTCTTTCATCTCTTCATGGTGTTCACGTGCAAATCCTCCATGATAGTCTGCAGTTCCTGGACTACTCGCGTTTTCCGAAATAGGAAAGCGAGACTCAATATAAGACCCATTACTTAGTTTGTACATAAACATTGGAAATCTGCTCCTTAACATTTTCTGAAATAGCGACTGCCGCGGAGTCAATAGTACTCATTTCATTCGGATATGCCTCTCTTAGTTTGTACATGATGTACACGAGTGTTTTTTCACTAGGTTGATTGTTTCCTCTGACATAGTACAAAGCATCCTTTTTCAAAGAAGTATCTGAACTGATTTTATTCATAGAGTATTGATAGATTGTTTGTAGAGATTTTAAATAAAACTCTACTGTTTCTTTCGTAATTGCGTTACTCATAGTCGAAATCGTATTCATAGGCATCAATATAATCCTCCACATTAGGTAATGCATCCATTATTTCTTTAAGTCTGGGTGCTAGTGAGTAATAGTCCACATCATGCATCAATGCATCTATCAGATCCTCTTCACTAATACCTGCTTGATAAAGAAGGCGCTTAATAGCATCGGCGCAATCACATTCATCACACAAAGCTGGACCATAGTCCTCTAGCATTGCTATAAGTGCTTTTTTTACACTGTCATCCTTACACAGTGCCGTTATAGTGGGGTTAGTATCATAATTCATAATCTTCTCCTCCATTTGTGTTTATTTTCATCACGCTAGTTACTGCATCATGTGCAGTTAAGTGTTCTATTGTTATTAATCTTACAATCTCTTTGTACTGACCGTCATCATACCTATATGCAAAATTAAGAATATCTTCTGCATCGTGAATTCTTTGTACAATAAGCTCTTCTGAAACTGGCGCACCACTTATTTGATTGTCTATTAGTCGTTTACCTGCCCTAAAAATATGTGGAGTATTTAAATCGTCTTTCAATGTATTATTACTTGTATTATTACTTGTGTTATTTGTATTATTTCTCTCTGGTTCTACAGAAGTTTTTTTCGTGAAATCCGAATCTGGATTCTTGATTTCAGAATTCGATTTCGGTTTTTCAGTTTTCTTATTTTCAGAATTCTCCCAATCATTAATTGGCGGTTTTTCAGAAATCTTGCCACTTAACATGTCTTGAACTGTTTGTTCATCAAGTGTTTTTTCTGCTGCGCCTTGGTTTTCAAAATTCATAGACCTAAACTGTTCAGGTAATTCATGAAAGATATAATAGTTGCTACCGTCTCTAACAGGGACAAGATATTTATTGTTAATAAGGGATTCGACAGCCTTGTAATATGCATCCTTCTTGATTCCCCATGCTTCACATGCCTTTTGAGACAAATCAAAACCATATTTGTTTTGATTCTTTGTCATATAACACCACAGTTTAAAATCGTTATTTCGAAGAACCACCATTGCCGTTTGTAAGGCTTTCAGATTAATAATTGAGTAAAAGTTCTGCTTGTTACTTGTTTCTTTTAGTATCGTGATATGTAATTGATTTGGTACACTCACACTCTTTTCTCCTTTCTTTATCTATAGGCGCTAAGATCAACAATTTGCGTTTTGTCTTTCTGCAATCGCCGTAGGATAAATATACTAAGCTTTTCTCATCTACATTATTAAGTAGGATTTTTAATAAACTACTCTACAAATTTGGAAAATTAGAGTTTTTAAAATTTGCAGTTATGCTGCATCAGTAGTTTTACTTTTGTTTAGCATTTCCATAAGTGCCAGTTTGTTATTGATGTCCTCCTGTACATAGTCTTCTATATCTTCTGCCTCTGGATAGTTTAAAAAGAACCAATCTTCAAGCGTGTGAAATCTGTTGATATTATTCATACCCTTTGTTAGTACCTTAAGTTGATTGAACTGCATCAGTTCATCTTTGCTTCCAAATAGGGTAATGTACGTTTCCATGAAACCAACTGTCAGACCTTTATAAGTTCTCTTATTTTTTTTCTTGGCTATGCTTCGCACTACGACATCAAAGTTTGGGTACATCTCAATTGCTTCCTTAAGCTTAAGAACTTCCTGACGATTCTGGGGGTCTCTCGACCGCTTTGCAAACTGTGCAGTAAGAATTATCTGTTTGTTACAGTAGTCCACTCTGTAATCATTCATTCTATTCACCTCCCGGGTTAGGCTGCCTTATTATCTAAGACAGCCTTGACCTCAATAAGCCGCTCCATTTCTTCTACTCTCTTGGACATCTTGGTAGCTTCGCGCTTAGTCTTGCGCTGTGCCTTCATTTCGTTAATTTGGTTTACATAGTCGTTGATTTCGGTATAGGTTTCGAGGAACCAATTTCTAATGCTAAAGAAGTCATCCGCGACAAGTCCAATTACTTTTTTTCCATCGCTGTCGCAACCCTTTTTAGTGTAGAAAGCTTCGAGGTTTTTGGTGTCCTTCTTTGCAATAATGTAGGCTTCCATAAATTCAAGGTTGATTCTGTCAATGTAGTCCTTGTTTTTCTTCTCTTTTTCGACAACCAATTTGTAGGAAGGGAACCTCTCCATCTGGGCTGCAAGCTCATCGTACTTTATGGAACCAATTATGCCTGCTGCCTTGCTCTCGGACTTAGTGATAACGATTGTACTGTTTTCGTGATTAATGAACATATTTAAGCCTTTCTGCGGTTGGTGGGTTTTCCGCGCCCTTTCGTTTGTGTGTTTTTGATCAATTATGCATTGATCTTCTACTATGTTTGTTTTACAGTTTTAAGCTACAATTGCATATCTTACAGAAACAGTTTTGCGCATAAATGTGTTTCTGAAATAGTTGTCAAATATCATGAAGTCTGTAAACTCATGCATTTCATTTTCATTGAAGTCTTCGAAGCATACTATGAAACGTTTCTTCCCCATGGAGTTTTCCTGGATAGCTACCATTTCTTCATAGTCTTCTTTAGCAGAGTCTTTTCTTATGATGACTTTATATACCTCACGATTATTCTGCTTTTCAGATTTCTTGACACTCATTTCTTTTTCTCCTTTCTTGGTTTTATACTCTCATGCTCGAGGCTTTTCTATTCAAATCCTTGAATATGGCCCCATATAACTCATCGTGATAACTAGTTCTTTCATCTTCTGCCATCCAATCCCCAGATTCAGTGGTGTAACCAAATCTACAGTAGGTATCACGATTACCATAGGCTGTTTTGTAGTACATATTGTTTGTTTTTCTTTTCATTGTTATTCTCCTTTTCATTGGTTTTTGTTTCAAAGTTGTTTAAGTTTTGTTCGTTTTTCTTTTGTTTTTTACATGCTAATTATAGCAATTTGACGCGATCAAAATGTCATTATAATAGTACATTTGCGATGGGGGAATTAGACGTGCAGAAACGCTGAAAACCGTTGAAATTTCAAGAAAAAACAACATAGGAATTTGATATAAAGTTGTAGTAAAGTTGTTCAAATCATGTTATAGTATAGATAGTAAGTTTATATAAAACTGATAGAACCAAGAGCCTTAACTGATTAAAAACCAAGAGGATTAAGAAACAAAAACCCAAAAGACATTGATTTTTCAATAAGCGTAAAGTATACAAAAAATAAAAAAACGCGCTTTGGTCCCGAACCAAGCACGCTACCATCTGCGCTACACCCCGATACCAGCTGCCTATCCGGCGGACCGGACAAGGCTATATAATATGCTCCGAAAAATCGTGCCCGAAATGTCAACCAAATATTTGCGCAAATATAGAAAACATGGCCTAAAACGGCGGTTTTCTACTTGTTGCAGAGCGCGCCGACTATTTCCTCGCAAAGAGCCTTATAGGCCTGGTAGTCCTCGTTGCCCTCTGTGTCCGGCGTGTACTTGTCCACGTATTCGTTTGCGGCGTGTGTGGGCGGCTTGATGCCGTAGCCGTAGACGCTCTGGTGGTGGGTGGCCCTGATCGCGGCCTCTTTAGCCTCGCCCTCTGCGTACGGGTCTATGCTTACGTAGCCGCTGTTGACCTTGAACCTTACAGTGTCGAAATACGGGTTCTTAACGTAGACCGTAATGTAGAAATCGTACCTGTAGGTGTAGCGCTTGGGGTCGTAGCTGGTAAAGGCGCTCTTTTCTGTCTTGTAGGTTATCTCGGACTTGCTTTCGGAAACATCCCAGCGCGCGGATGTAACATCGTCAAAGTCGAAAACGTCCGGGTTGGCCTTGGTAAGATCAGAAGAGGAAGTGATCATGATCTTTCTGGCGTCGTCGTCAAACAGGACTTTGCAGGAGTCCCCAAGGCTTCTTGTTACGCGGAAGGCTTCTACTTTTGGCAGGTTCTCCTTGCGGTACATAAGGTGTTCGTGGATGTCCGCAACGGAGGTCGTTTTGCCTATGGACCACCAGTGAGATATCTGCGAGGCGCACTTTTTGCAGATGTAGCCGTCCTTTAGCGTGGTGTGGCCGAATACACCGAGCTTTTCTCCGCAGAAATCGCAGAATTTCTTTTCAAAAAGGCCGCTTAAAATTCCCATGTTCCATCCTCCTTGTTTCTTGATATTTATATTATAGCACAGCATAAAAACTTCTCAAAACACATAAATTATTATGATATAATTAATCGTAACGATTTTTATGCACTGGCATATCGGTTAATGAAAGGAGTTTTTATGCAAGAAAAATTCAAAAAGGGCACGTTCTCCACGGACGAGATGCTCTCCTGCCGCACGCTCTACAAGGCTAACGGCTACAGCGATGAAGATTTCAGAAGGCCGGTTATAGGCATCTGCGATTCCTTTGCGGACGTAGTGCCCGGCCACAAGAACCTGCGCCTGCTTTCGGACGAGGTCAAGCACGGCATCTACCGCGCAGGCGGCACTCCCGTTGAATTTGGCTGCATTGCGGTCTGCGACGGTGTCTGCACCACCCACGATGGATCGCGCTATTCCCTGCCCTCCAGAGAGATAGTGGCGGACGGCATAGAGATAATGGCCAAGGCTCACCGCATGGACGGCCTAGTGCTTGTAGGCTCCTGCGATAAGACCGTTCCGGGCATGCTTATGGCTGCCGCCAGGCTGGATATTCCTTGCATATTCCTTGCAGGCGGATGCATGCTGGGCGGCCCTGCCTTTGGCTCCAAGAAGAAGGCAGACTCCACCTGCGCCCAGGAGGCTCAGGGCATGCAGCAGGCTGGAAAGCTCAGCTACCAGGAGCTTCTGGACATCTCCGATGCCTGCGCACCTACGATAGGATCCTGCCAGCACATGGCTACGGCTAACTCCATGTGCTGCATGGCAGAGGCTCTTGGCATGTCCGTGCCTGGCTCCGCTGCCATCCCCGCGGTCTACAACGACCGCACCCGCGCTGCCTTCAAGACCGGCGAGATGATAGTGGACATGGTCCTTAACGGCCGCACTGCCTGCGATATCATAACCCCGGAATCCATAAAAAACGCTATTATGGTGCTTATGGCTACCGGAGGCTCCACCAACTGCGTTATCCACACCTGCGCCATTGCCAACGAGATAGGCATACCGGCCAGCCAGGTAATGGAGTGGTTCGAGGAATACGGCCAGACCATTCCGCTGATCTGCCGCATAAACCCGGCCTCCCACGAATTCGACGCCGAGGACTTCTACCGCGCCGGCGGCATTCCGGAGGTCATCAAGAACATGAAGGATGTCCTCTACACAGACTGCACCACCGTTACCGGCAAGACCATACTGGAAGACGCCGAGGGCTACCGCAACCTCTACGGCAGCAACCCGGAGGTCATAACCACCATGGACAAGCCCTTCTCCACCCTTGCAGGCCTTGCTATTATGCACGGCAACCTGGCGCCTAACACCGCTGTTGCCAAGCCGGCTGCTATTGCGGAGGAGGTGCGCCACTTCGAGGGCACCGCAATATGCTTTAAGGGCGAGGACGAGGCCAACGCAGCCATTGCAAAGCAGCTCGTAAAGCCGGGACACGTTGTAGTTATACGCTACGCAGGCCCCAAGGGCGCTCCCGGAATGCCAGAGATGTTCAAGCCCATGAAGCTGCTCTACGGCCAGGGCCTCAACAAGTGCACGGCTCTTATTACCGACGGGCGCTTCTCCGGCACCAACAACGGCTGCTTCGTTGGGCACATTTCCCCGGAAGCTGCTGCAGGCGGCCCGCTGGCCCTCGTGGAAGACGGCGACAAGATAGTTATAGACGTTGTAGAGCACAAGCTGGAGCTTTGCGTCTCCGACGAGGAGCTTGCAAGGCGCCGCGCAAAGTGGAGCTACACACCGGAGCCCATCAAGGGCTACCTTAAGCGCTACGCCCGCGAGGCCCGCAGCGCAGACCAGGGCGGAATACTGGACTAGCGGCCAGAGCCCAAACGGTTTCACCCTTCTGGATCACAGCAATACTAAAACCCCTTCCCGGCTCTTCGGAAAGGGGTTTTCTTGTAACTGTAATTTAGTTGCGCGGCTCAACTACCGCCGCAGGGCAGCTTTACATGCTTACCTGGTCCCCGTCATCGGCCTTTTTAGCGGCCTTCCTGGCGGGCTTTTTTTCGGCTGCCGGGTCCTCTTCAGGAACGGTGTCCCTCGGAGCCCTTGCCAGTGTAACGATCTCGGCGCCTTCGCTTACCTTCATGATCCTTACGCCCTGGGTGGATCTGCCAAGCTCGCTTACCTCGCCGGCGCTGATCCTGATGATTATGCCATCCGAGTTGATCAGGAAGACCTCGTCGTCCGGAACCACGGAGATGGCGCCGATAAGCTCTCCTGTCTTATCGAACTTGGTCTTGTCGTAGGTCAGAAGGCCCTTGCCGCCTCTGGACTGCATCTTGTATTCCTTTACCGGTGTGCGCTTTCCGTAGCCGTTCTTGGAAACTACCAGCAGAGTCTCGCCCTTAACAGCAAGCTCCATGGATACGACTTCGTCTCCCTTGCCAAGGTCTATAGCCCTTACACCGCTTGCGTTGCGGCCCATCGGACGTACTTCCTCTTCGGAGAAGCATATGCACTTGCCCTGCTTGGTTATCAGGATGATGTTGCTGTTGCCTGTGGTTTCGGCAATACCTACCAGCTCGTCTCCCTCCTTAAGCTTTATAGCTATAAGGCCAGTCTTGCGGTTGGTTATGTACTCGGAGACCGGTGTCTTCTTGATTATACCGTTCTTTGTAACTGCAACTAAGAATCGGTTCTCGTCTATATCGCTTACAGCCATTATGGACGCTATGCGCTCGTGCTGCATAGTGTTCAGGAAGTTTACGATAGGAATGCCCTTGCCTGTCCTTGCGCCTTCCGGGATCTCGTAGGCCTTTATCATAAAGGCTCTGCCAAGGGAGGTGAAGAATATCAGGTGGTCGTGAGTCGAGCAGCTTACCAGGTGGCGTACAAAGTCGTTCTCCCTTGTTGCAAGGCCTGTAACGCCCTTGCCTCCGCGCCTCTGAGTGCGGTAGGTGTCCGCTGTTACCCTCTTGATGTATCCAAGGTGAGTAACTGTAACGACTATATCCTCCTCCTGGATCAGCTCGGACTCGTCTATTTCTTCCTCGTCCGCAACGATCTGGGTGCGGCGGTCATCTCCCCACTTGTTCTTTATCTCTGTAAGCTCGTCCTTTACAACGCCCATCAGCAGCTTTTCGTCTGCAAGCAGGCTCTTGTAGTAAGCGATCTTCTTCTTGAGGTCTGCATATTCGGCTTCGATCTTATCGCGCTCCAGACCCTGCAGCCTCTTGAGCTGCATGTCCAGTATAGCCTGCGCCTGGCGGTCCGAAAGACCGAACTTGCGCATCAGCTGTTCCTTGGCATCGTCGTAAGCCTCGCGTATAGTCTTGATTATAGCGTCTATGTTGTCCAGAGCTATAATGTAACCTTCCAGTATGTGGGCCCTTGCCTCTGCCTTGGCAAGATCGAACCTGGTCCTTCTGGTAAGCACTTCCTTCTGGTGCTTGATGTACTCTTCCAGTATCTCTTTAAGGTTCAGGAGCTTAGGACGTCCGTCCACCAGAGCTATCATTATGATGCTGAAGTTAGTCTCGAGCTCTGTGTGCTTGTAGAGCCTGTTCAGCATTACCTGCGGATTTACATCCTTTTTAAGGTCTATAACTACGCGGACCTCGCCCTTGGAGGACTCGTCCCTTATATCCCTGATGCCTTCCAGCTTCTTATCCCTTACGAGCTCTGCTATCTTGGAGATCATAACGGCCTTGTTTACGCCGTACGGGACCTCTGTAACAACTATGGACATAGTGCCTCTGGCGCCCTCTTCTATGGTTGCCTTTGAGCGTATGCGCACCTTGCCCTGGCCTGTCTTGTAGGCCTCCCTGATGGCTGTCTTTCCAACGATTATAGCGCCTGTCGGGAAATCCGGGCCCTTGATGTACTTCATCAGGTGGTCTATATCGGTTTCAGGATCGTCTATGAGCTTGCAGGTGGCATTTATAACTTCCCTGAGGTTGTGGGTAGGAATAGAAGTAGCCATACCTACAGCAATACCGTTGGATCCGTTTACCAGAAGGTTCGGGAACCTTGCAGGCAGAACCACAGGCTCAACTTCCTCGCCGTCGTAGTTGGGGATGAAGTCTACTGTGTCCTTGTCTATATCCCTTACCATCTCCAGGGCAAACGGAGCCATGCGGGCCTCTGTATAACGCGAGGCAGCAGCGCCGTCTCCGTCCATGGAGCCGAAGTTTCCGTGGCCATCCACCAGCGGGTTCCTCATGTTCCAGGGCTGAGCCAGCCTTACCATTGCATCGTAGATGGAGGAATCTCCGTGGGGGTGGTACTTACCCATTACCTCACCGACTATCCTTGCGGACTTCTTGTGAGGCTTATCCGGGGTTATGCCAAGAGCATCCATTCCGTAGAGTATCCTTCTGTGGACAGGCTTAAGGCCATCTCTTACATCAGGAAGAGCTCTTGCTACTATTACCGACATCGAGTAATCGATGTAGGATTTTTTCATTTCGTCGTATATCTCGTGCTGAACGAGCTTGTTATCGTGTATAAGATCCGGCATATCTTGCTCCCCTTACAGATCGAGTACCGCGTACTGCGCGTTTTCCTCGATGAATTTTCTTCTTGGCGGAACACTGTCACCCATAAGTGTGGTGAATATCTGGTCTGCCCTTGCCACATCGTCTATGGTTATCTGGATAAGAGTCCTGTGCTTGGGATCCATTGTAGTCTCCCAGAGCTGGGTAGCATCCATCTCTCCAAGACCTTTGTAGCGCTGGATCTCCGGCTTTGTCTTGCCCTGCTTTGCAAGGTCTGCCAGAAGCTTTTCCTGCTCCTTGTCCGTGTAGGTGTACCAGATGTCCTTGCCTACCCTTACCCTGAACAGCGGCGGCTGGGCAGCGTAAACATAGCCGCCCTCTATAAGCTGAGGCATGTGACGGAAGAACAGCGTAAGCATAAGTGTCCTGATGTGAGCTCCGTCTACATCAGCATCGCTCATGATTATGATCTTGTGATACCTGAGCTTGTTTATATCGAACTTTTCTCCGATGCCGCAGCCAAAGGCTGTTATCATGTCCTTGATGGTATCGGAGGCCAGCATCTTGTGCTGCGAAGCCTTTTCTACGTTGAGGATCTTACCGCGGAGAGGCAGTATAGCCTGGGTCTTGCGGTCCCTTCCTTCCTTTGCGGAGCCGCCTGCGGAATCTCCCTCTACGATAAAGATCTCGGAAAGTGCCGGGTCTTTTTCGGAGCAGTCCGCAAGTTTTCCTGGGAGGCTGGAGCTTTCCAGAGCGCCTTTTCTTACGGTATCGCGGGCTTTTCTGGCAGCTTCCCTTGCCCTGAACGCTCTTAAAGCCTTTTCTACTATGGGCTTAGCCTGAGCCGGGTTCTCCTCCAGGAAGGCCATGAGCTCTTCCTTGGTAACAGAATCCACCAGGGTGCGCATATCTGCGTTGCCGAGCTTGGTCTTGGTCTGACCCTCGAACTGAGGCTCGGTAAGCTTAACGGAAACGATTGCTGTAAGGCCTTCTCTGATATCGTTGCCGTCCAGATCCGGATCCTTTTCCTTAAGCAGCTTTGCCTTGCGGGCGTAGTCGTTTACCACCTTGGTTATAGCTGTTTTGAAGCCTACCAGGTGGGCGCCGCCCTCTACAGTATTGATATTGTTTGCATAAGAGAAGATGTTTTCGGTGTAGGCATCAGTCCACTGCATGGCGATCTCTACTTCCTTATCCTTCTTTATGCTTTCATAGTAAATAATGCTTGGGTGGATAGGAGTCTTGTTCTTGTTCTGGAACTCTACGTACTCCTTGATACCGCCCTCGTAGTGGTATACTTCCTTCTTTTTCTTAGGTCCGCGCTCGTCCTCAAGGATTATCTTTATGCCCTTGTTGAGGAAGGCCATTTCTCTAAGCCTGGATTCAAGAGTATCGAAGCTGAAGACTGTTTCGTCGAAGATCTCAGGATCCGGCTTGAAGGTTACGTGTGTACCTGTTTTTCTGCCGCACTCCCCTACTACCATTACAGGCGTTAAAACCTTGCCGCGGGAATACTCCTGGCGGTAGATCTTGCCGTCCCTCATGCTCTCTACGGACATGCTTTCGGAAAGCGCGTTAACTACAGACGCGCCTACGCCGTGCAGACCGCCTGATACCTTGTAACCGCCCTCTCCGAACTTGCCGCCTGCGTGCAGGACTGTCATTATGACTTCCAGCGCAGACTTGTGCATCTTGGGATGCTCGTCTACCGGCATGCCTCGGCCGTCGTCCGTAACTTCTATGGAATCGTCTTCCTTGATAACTACATGTATGTTCTTGCAGTAGCCGGCCAGAGCCTCGTCTACCGAGTTATCTACTATCTCGTAGACCAGGTGGTGAAGTCCTCTGCTGCTGGTGGTACCTATATACATACCGGGGCGTTTTCTTACCGGTTCCAGACCCTCTAATACCTGGATCTGTTCCGCATTATATTCCCCATTTTTTCTTGTGATGTCTTCTGATGCCAT
This sequence comes from uncultured Eubacteriales bacterium, assembly GCA_902788795.1. Taxonomy (GTDB): domain Bacteria; phylum Bacillota; class Clostridia; order Peptostreptococcales; family Anaerovoracaceae; genus RUG13409. The sequence goes on from CADALS010000009.1 coordinate 29,818, forward strand.
CTAGCTCCTCCGCCCCAATATATTGGGCTTTTTACGTAATTTTTGAACTGTAAGATTATAACATTTTGTGTGTCTAAAATCAACGATTTGAGCCATTTTTTTAAGCCTAATGCAGAAATATGCCACAAATATTTTTTATCGCGTTATTTGGTCGATTTTTTTATAAAAACACAACATATATTGCATGTTGAAATTGTGGAATACTTTATCCACAAGCTGTGGAAAACTTGTGGATTCCTTAATTTTTTCGCTTTTATGCTTGGGATATTCCTGTGGAAAACTTTTTTTGGTATAATATCCGCAGACACAATATATATCAAATCAAAAGCTCGCGTTTTTTACTTTTCTGACGTGAGCTTCCCATATTTTAGACTAGATTTGATATAATATAATAGACTAAAAGAATACTACCAAAAGGAATCATCATAGATGACTAAAACGGAACTAAAAGCATGCTGGGACAGTGTGCTTGATCTTATGCGCAAAAAAGTGGATCCGCTGGCTGTAGATACCTTCTTCAAGCCTCTTTCTCCCATAAAGATAAGCGAAAGGGAACAGAAGCTCTTTTTGCTTGCTCCGAAGGAATCCAACTACGCTTTCTACCAGAGCAGAGTAAACAACCACATGAACAGCCTCTCCGAATGCATGAACTCTGTATTCGGTAAAGTTTACACTATAGAAGTCACGGAAAAAGAAAGTCTCCAGGACACAGAAGATCCTTTCTCCGCAGAAGACAGCCTCAACCCTAAGTATACCTTCGAAAGCTTCGTAGACGGCCCCAATAACCGCCTTGCATACGCAGCTTCTGTTTCTGTTGCCGAGGGTTATTCCAGGCAGTACAATCCTCTGTTCCTTTACGGCGGCAGCGGCCTTGGCAAGACCCATCTTATGCATGCAATAGGCCACTATGTAAGCCAGAAGAGGGCAAGGAAAAAGTATATCTACGTTTCCGCTGAAACTTTTACAACAGAGCTTATAGAGGCAATAAGAAACAAGACCCAGCAGGCATTCAAGGATAAGTACCGCAAGGTAGATTATCTGCTTTTCGATGATGTCCAGTTCATTGCAGGAAACAAAGCTGTAGAAGAGGAGCTTTTCAATACTTTCGAGGCTCTTTACAATTCCAACAAGCAGCTCGTTTTCACATCGGACCGTCCTCCAAAGGAACTTAACGGTATTCCAGACAGGCTCATAAGCCGCTTCAACTGGGGACTTCCTGTAGATATCCAGCCTCCTGAATACGAAACAAGGATGGCTATACTTAAAAATAAAGCTATTCTTGAAGGCCTGGATATTAGCGATCCCAACCTTATAGCAGTAATGGATGTCATAGCCCAGGGCGTAAACAGCAATATCAGAGAGCTGGAAGGTTCCTTTACCAGAGTTCTTGCTCATGCAGCTCTTACCGGAGAAAAGATTAGCCTTTCCCTTGCAAAGAGGGTGCTTACAGATGTATTTAAGACCAAGGAATCCGATATTTCTCCTTCGGATATTAAGAAGGCTGTAGCAAATTACTACAAGATAAAGGTCTCAGAGATGGAATCATCAAAGAGGTCCAGAAATATAGCTTATCCAAGGCAGATAGCTATATACATGATAAGAGAACTTTGTCCAAACTATTCTTTCCCAAAGCTCGGAGAGATATTCGGAGGAAGGGATCATACAACTATTCTGCACAGCTACGAAAAGATCTGCGACGAACTTAAATATTCTCCGGACCTTCAGAATATAATAAACAACATAAAAGCTAATCTTGAGCTTTAAATAATCCACAGGCTGTGGAAAAGATGTTTTTTGTTTTCCACAGGTTTTTAAAGCTTAAAACAGTTGAAAGATCAAGCTTTCCGGAGCTTATCAACTTTTCAACAGACCAACAACATCACCAACAGCAAATAAAATTATAAAGAAAGGCGCCTGCAATGAAATTCACTTGTACTCAGATAGCTTTAGCCAAGGCTATAAACACTGTTTCAAGAGCTGTTTCTGTAAGAACAACTATTCCTATCCTTAAAGGAATTCTTATGACAGTAAAAGACGGAAGGCTCACTATGTCTGCTTCCGATCTTGATCTCAGCATAGAAACCAGCATAGATGTTCAGGCAAGCGGAGAGGGCAGCACAGTTGTTTCCGCAAAGCTTTTCGGAGAAATAATAAGAAAACTTCCTAACTCTCTTGTAACAATAGAGCAGGAAGAAGGAAAGCTAAACATCAAGTGCATAGGTTCCGATTTCAGCATAGTTTCTCTTCCTGCAGAGGAATTCCCTGTTATCGGAGGCGTGGATTCCAAGAATTTCATAGATATAAAGAAGGAAGACCTTTCCGATCTTATTAAAAAGACTGTCTTTGCAGCAAGCATAGACGAAAAGAAGGGAATTCTTACAGGCTGCCTTATAAACTTCAAGCCGGAAAATATAGAAATGGTTGCTCTTGACGGCTTCCGCATGGCTGTTGCAAACAAGGATGCAAGCACAGGAACAGACAGAAGGATAATAGTTCCTGCCAGGATACTTTCCGAGATCAACAAGATAATAGCAGACGACGAGGGTTCCGATTCTGTTTCCCTTGTAATAGAAGACAAGAAGCTGGAGATACTCACAGAAGACACAAGAGTTGTTGCAAGGCTTCTTGAAGGCGAATTCATAAAGTACACAGACATTATTCCTCAGAACTGGAAAACAAGAGTAGTTACAGGCAGAGAAGACGTGCTTTCCAGCATAGAAAGAGCATCTCTTCTTGCAAAAGAAGGAAAGAACAACCTTGTTAAGCTCAGCATTTCGGAAGGAAGCATAGATATAAGCTCCAGATCCGAAGAAGGTAATGTTAACGAACACGTTGGCGCAGACGTTCAGGGTCCGGACCTTGTTATAGGATTCAACTCCAAGTACCTGCTTGATGTTCTTAAGTCTATTTCTGACGAAGAGATAGCATTTGAGCTTGGAACAAGTGTAAGCTCCTGCCTTATAAAGCCTGTAGACGGAAAAGATTACACCTACCTGGTGCTTCCTGTTAGGATCACAGTAGCTTAAATGTATTTCAAGCAGATAGAACTTAAAAACTTCAGGAATTATAAAGATCAGAAAGTAGAGTTCGATCCAAAGCTCAACCTTATCTTAGGAGATAACGCTCAGGGTAAGACCAATCTTCTTGAAAGCCTCTTTATAATGGGTCTTGGAAAGTCCTTTAAGACCAACAACGACAAAGAAATGATAGCCTTTGGAGAAAATATAGCAAGGGCTAAGTGCGTTGTTGGAGAAAAAGGGGAGCCGGATACCGAAATAGAGATAGCCTACAGCACAGAAGGCAAGCTAATAAAGGTAAACGGTGTAAAACTTTTAAGAAACGTGGACCTTTTGGAGAATATTTACGTTGTTATATTTTCTCCTGAAGATCTTAAGATAGTAAAAGACGGTCCTGATCTTAGAAGAAGGTTCCTGGACAGAGAGCTTTGCCAGATAAAACCTGTATATTACAGCGATCTTGGAAACTATAAAAAGGTCCTTAAGCAGAGAAATACACTTTTAAGAGATCAGAATGACGATATCTACCTCTTTGATGTTTTCGATGAAGCTCTTTCTGATTACGGCGTAAGGATAGTAGAGGAAAGAAAAAAGTTCATCGAAAGGCTGCATGGGATCTGCAAACAGATACACAGCGATATATCGAGCGGAAAAGAAGAGCTGGAGATCAGGTATGAGACTGCAACTGAAGATAAGTTACAGTTCAAAACCAAGCTCAGAGAAAGCTTTAAGAACGATATTTTAAGAGGATATACCGGTTTTGGCCCTCATAAGGACTTCCTTTCCATAAAAGTTAACGGAAAGGATATAAGGGTCTACGGTTCCCAGGGCCAGCAGAGGACTGCAGCGCTTTCTTTAAAGCTTGCGGAAATAGAGCTCATAAAGCAGGAAACAGGGCACAACGCAGTGCTTTTGCTTGACGATGTCCTTTCGGAACTGGATACCAACAGGCAAAGATACCTTATAGAAACTATGAAGGACGTACAGATATTCGTATCTGCCACCGGAATAGAGGAAGAACTGCAAAAAATGCTTCCTAAAGGCAATGTATATATTGTTGACAACGGAAAAGTCAACTTATATAATAGATAAGCTACTCTATTTTAAGATGGAGCAGTATTTTTAAGAGAAAGGAGGAACAACCATGGCAAGCGGAAAGATGACATACCAGCCCAAGAAGGCTCAGAGGTCCAAGGAGCACGGCTTCCGTAAGAGAATGTCCACAAAGAACGGCAGAAACGTTCTCAAGAGAAGAAGACTCAGAGGCAGAAAGCGTATCAGCGCATAATGAAGGATCTGCTAACTCTAAGGAACAAGGAAGATTTTACACGTCTCCATAAGCACGGAAGATCTGTAGGAAGCAGATTTGTTGTTATGGTAAGTTTAAAGAACGATCTTCCCTACAACAGAAGGGCCTTTTTAGCAAGTAAAAAGGTCGGAAACAGCGTACAACGACACAGAGCTGTACGTCTGATGAGAGAATCCTTCAGGCAGATAGAAAAAGACAACCAGATGCCTGTCGGGTACGATTTTTTATTTATAGCCAGAAGTACGATCATTGATTCGAAATGCGCGGATGTGAAAAAATCTATTGAAGCCGCATTAAAACGAGCGAGTCTTACTTAGAAACCATGAAATTTATACTAATCTTCCTTATAAATGTATATCGTGGTTACATTTCGCCCAGGTTTCCTGGAGTGTGCAGGTTTACACCTACATGTTCTCAGTATGCCCTGGAAGCTATACAAAAGTACGGCGCGTTAAAAGGAACTTGGCTAGCAATCAAACGTATATTAAGGTGCCACCCCGGTAATCCGGGAGGATACGATCCGGTACCTTGATCTGGAGGAAAAATGCAAGCGATCACAGGATTTTTTGCAACAATAATCGGATATCCTATCCAGTGGGTGTATTCACTGGTCAATAATTATGGTATCACGATCATAATCATTACTTTAATAGTAAGATTATGCCTTCTTCCGCTTTACGCTAAGCAGATAAAGAGCACTGCACAGCAAGCAGGACTCCAGGCTCAGATAAAGGATATACAGACCAGATACGCAAACAACAGGGAAAAAATGAACGAAGAGATGAGCAATCTCTACGCTAAGTCAGGTATCAGCCCCATGAGCGGATGCCTTCCGCTTATCATCCAGCTCCCGATAATCTACGGACTGTTTGCCGTACTCAGGAACCCGCTCACCTACATGACATCCAACAACATGATAGCAGCGGTCCACGAGTCTTTCCTTTGGATAACAGACCTTTCTCAGCCTGATTCCTGGATACTTCCAATACTTGCAGGTGTTACAACATACCTTACCTCTGCAACAACAATGTCTGCGCAGAGCGCTGCAGGAGCAGCTAACGGTATGATGAACAGCATGAAATATTTCATGCCTGTAATGATTTTCCTCATGGGAAGATCTTTCCCATCCGGACTTACACTTTATTGGACTATAGGTAACTGCTTCATGATAGTTCAGACCTGGCTCTTCAACAGGAAGAACAAGAAGAAAAAGGCTCAGGAAGAAGCAGAGGCGGAAGTTCTCAGAAGAATGAAGAAAGACAACAAGTAATCATCTTTGGAGGCATAGATGAAGTATTCGGAAAAGTGGGGCGACAGCATCGAATCAGCGGTGCAGCTTGCTCTTCAGGACCTTAAGCTTACCAGAGATCAAGTTACGGTTACTGTTTTGGAGCAGCCTTCCAAAGGTTTCTTTGGAATTGGATCCAAGCTCGCAAAAGTAAGAGTAGAAGAGATCGTTAAAGAAGAGCCTAAGGCCGAAAAAGTATTTACAGAAAACAAAGCTGTCAAAGAAAAAGCTGAACCTAAGAAGGCAGAAGCTAAGCCTGTAAAGGAAGAAAAGAAGGAAAAGCCGGAAGAAAAGCCTGCAAAAGCAGAGGAAAAGCCGGAAAGAAATCAGGCTGACAGAAAAAAGCGCAATAATAACAGAAAAAAGAGAAACGACAAAGTAAGGGAGTTCAAGATCGAGGGCGAGGCAGAGCAGATCTCCACACGTCCTGCAGACCTGGTAGATGCAACAGAGCATCCTTCCAAGGAATTCCTTGAAAAGCTCATGAAGGAAATGGGCCTTGACGTAGAAGTAAAGGTTGCCACAAACGCAGAAAGCGTTTACGTAGACCTGGACGGCAAGGACACAGGAACAGTTATAGGAAAGCGCGGACAGACTCTGGATGCAGTCCAGTACCTTACAAGCCTGGTGGTAAATAAGGGAGAGGATGAATATATCAGAGTAATAGTGGACGCAGAAGGTTACAGGGCAAAGAGAGAGGCTACTCTCGAAAAGCTTGCTTACAGACTTGCAGAAAAGTCCGTTAAGACAGGCCGCAGCGTAAGGCTGGAGCCCATGAACCCCTACGAGAGAAAGGTTATCCACACCACTCTGCAGACAGTTCCTTCCGTTACTACAAGGAGCGAGGGCAATGAGCCCTACAGAAGGGTCGTAATCGAGCCCGCAAAGAAATAATAAAAAGGAGCGGGAAACCGCTCCTTTTTATCATAGTATCATAGGGGACGGTTCTCTATGCTAATTTCAGCAGGGGGGGACGCTCCTTGGTTTTAAAAAATATGAAAGAAACTACTATCGCTGCGATCTCAACTGCATACGGGGAGGCCGGAATAGGCATAGTCAGGATGAGTGGTCCTGACAGCCTTGCTGTGCTCAGAAAGGTGTTCGTTCCGCATGTGTGCAGAAAGAGCAGGGACGCGGCGGCTGGTTTTGATTACATGCCAAGGCACATGTATTACGGGCAGGCGGTGGCTGCGGATGGCAGCGCTATAGACGAGTGCCTGGCTGTTTATATGCCCGGTCCGTACAGCTACACCGGAGAGGATGTAGTGGAGCTGCAGTGCCACGGCAGTGTTATTTCCTATAAGAAAATTTTATCCGCTTTCCTTGATGCCGGCGCTGTTCCGGCTGAAAGAGGCGAGTTTACCAAGAGGGCCTTTATGAAAGGCAAGCTGGACCTTGCCCAGGCGGAGGCCGTTATAGATCTTATCAAGGCCAGGGGCACCAAAGGCTTTGAGTGCGCCCTGGATCAGTACTCCGGTTCTTTATCTGAGAAGGTAAAAAGCATCAGGTCCGGTCTTATGGACGTGCTTGTGCAGCTTACCGTAAACATGGATTATCCTGACGAAGATATAGAGCAGGTAGTTTACACTGATCTATTAAATCGTATATCGTTAATAGACGATGAAATATTGAAATTAAAAGATTCTTCCAACGAAGGCCGCATACTTAAAGAGGGTCTTAAGGTAGCTATAGTAGGAAAACCTAACGTCGGAAAGTCCTCTGTTTTAAACATGCTGCTTGGAGCAGACAGGAGCATAGTAACTGATGTTCCTGGAACGACCAGGGATACAATAGAGGAACAGATAGCCCTGCGCGGCATTACTGTTTGCTTTGTGGATACCGCAGGAATCCACGAATCAGACGACAAAGTAGAAAGCATAGGAATAGAAAGAAGCAAGGACGCTTTCAATAAAGCGGACCTTGTGCTGCTGGTCCTGGATGCTTCAAGGGAGCTCGAAGCAGAAGACAGGCAGCTACTGGAGCTTTCTAAGGGCAGGCCGGTCATAATAATTTCTAATAAGCAGGACCTTATAGATAAGCCTGCAGAAAAGGAAGAAAAGCTTGCCGCGGCCGTGGAAACTCTGCTTGGAAGCAAGGCGGACATAGTCCGCATAGCAGCCATCAGGGGAGAGGGCCTGGAGCTTCTTGAGGACAAAATAGAAGAATTCGTTACCGGCGGCAAGGTCCGCAGGGAAGACGATGTTATAGTAACGAATGTAAGGCACGCAAGGCTTCTGGAGCAGGCTCACGCGGAGCTGGCTCAGGCGGCCGGAATGGTAAAAGCCGGGGAGGCCATGGACTTTGTGGAGGTCAATATAAGGTCTGCATTCGATTTTCTTGGAGAGATAATAGGAGAGACTGCCGGGGACGAGGTTCTGACCGAGGTCTTCAGCAGGTTCTGCCTTGGAAAATAGCTTGGGAGCAGATTTGGAAACTTATAAGCTTGGAAAATTTGATGTTGTAGTTATAGGCGCGGGCCACGCTGGCTGCGAGGCCGGTCTTGCTGCTGCCAGAATGGGTAAAAAGACCCTGCTGCTGTCAATAAATCTTGAGGCAGTGGCCAATATGTTCTGCAATCCTGCCATCGGGGGCACCGGAAAGGGCCACCTGGTAAGGGAGATCGACGCTCTTGGCGGCGAAATGGGTGTAAATATAGATAAAACTTACATCCAGTCCAGGATGCTGAACGTTTCCAAGGGGCCGGCGGTGCATTCTTTAAGGGCTCAGGCGGACAAGAGGCGCTACCACGAGGAAATGAAGAAGACCCTCGAGACCTGCGATAACCTTCTGATGAAGCAGGGCGAGGCCATAGATATAGATTTTGATGAAAACGGCAGGGTAAAGGGCGTGCTGCTGCGCACCGGCGCGTACTACGAATGCAGCGCTGTGGTTATCGCTACCGGAACTTTCCTTGGCGGAAAGATATTTATCGGAGAGAGCGTAGTGGAGAGCGGTCCAAACGGACTGGCTCCATCCACTATTCTTACTGAAAATCTTAAGAAAAAGGGCCTTCTTTTAAGGCGTTTCAAGACCGGCACTCCCGCAAGATGCCTGGCTGCATCCCTTGATTTTTCAAAGATGCAGGTCCAGGAGGGGGATCCTGTGCCTGTTCCGTTCTCATTTATGAACGAGGACATCACAAAAGAGCAGGCAAAGTGCTGGCTGACATATACAAATGAGGAAACTCACAAGATAATAAGGGCGAATTTCGGCAGATCTGCGCTGTTCGGCGGCCAGATAGAGGGCGTCGGCCCCAGGTATTGTCCTTCTATAGAGTCCAAGCTGGACCGTTTCCCGGATAAGGAGAGGCATCAGCTCTTTGTGGAGCCGGAAGGGCTCTCAACTTCCGAGATGTACCTTCAGGGCATGAGCACTTCTCTGCCGGAGGACGTCCAGGAGGCTTTCTACAAGACCATCCCTGGCCTTGAAAATATAAGGATAGTAAGGGCTGCGTACGCTATCGAGTACGACTGTATAGATCCGCTTGAGCTGAAGCTTTCTCTGGAGCACAAGCGCTACTCGGGACTGTTCTGCGCAGGCCAGTTCAACGGGTCTTCTGGATATGAAGAGGCTGCGGCCCAGGGCCTGATGGCTGGTATTAATGCCGCGCTGTGGCTGGACGGCAAGGATCCATTTGTTCTGGACAGGTCCGAGGGCTACATTGGCGTGCTTATAGACGATCTTGTTACCAAGGGCACCAACGAGCCCTACAGGATGATGACTTCCCGCGCGGAGTACAGGCTTATTTTAAGGCAGGATAACGCGGACCTGAGGCTTACAGAGAAGGGCAGAGCTATAGGCCTGGTGTCAGATGAGCGCTGGGAGAAGTTCTGCGTGGATAAGGCTGCTTACGAGGCGGAGCTTGAAAGGCTTGAAAATTCAACGATTTCGCCGTCCGAGGCCAACGAGTGGCTGACTGGGCTTGGCAGTGCGCCGCTGGATAACAGGGCCAGCCTGGCGGAGCTTTTAAGAAGGCCGGAGGTAACTTATGACAACCTTGCGGCAGTAGATAAGAACAGGCCGGAGCTCCATTACCATGTGAGGACCAAGGTGGAAGTCGCGCTGAAATACTCCGGTTACATAGAAAAGCAGCTGGAACAGGTGGAGAAGTTCAAGAAGCTGGAGACCAGGCTGATACCGGAAGGCATAGATTACGAGGCGATAACGGGTCTTAGGAACGAGGCCAAGGAGAAGCTTTCGGAGCTGAGGCCGGTGTCTATAGGCCAGGCGTCCAGGATCTCTGGTGTTTCTCCGGCGGATATAAACGTTCTGCTGGTGTACCTGGAGAAGATAAGAAGGCAGTAGGCAGAGAAAGTTTTTGCGCGGCGGTTAGAAATGGAAAATAATACCAATTATATAGAATTGTATAAGGGAGACGACAGGTTTTCCAGGCTTGCGGATCTGATCCTGGAGTGGAACGAAAAGATAAACGTTACCGCTATCAGGGATAAGTCCGAGTTTATGAAAAAGAACGTGGAGGACTCACTTGCGATCCTCGGAAGGCCTGAATTTTCAACGGCCTTGAGGATTTTGGATCTCGGTACGGGAGGAGGGTTTCCCGGACTTCCGCTAGCTTTGGCAGCGCCGGAAAAGAGCTTTGTTCTTATGGACAGCGTGGGAAAGAAGCTTAAGGTCGTGGCAGATGTTGCTGAGCAGCTGGGGCTTACTAACGTGGAAGTGATCCACGCCAGGGCAGAGGACCTTGCGCAGAAGAAGGAGTACAGGGAGAGCTTCGATCTTGTTGTTTCCAGGGCTGTGGCTAACATGAGCACACTTTCCGAGTACTGCCTGCCTTTTGTTAAGAAGGGCGGATACTTTGTGGCTTACAAGACTGCCGGTGCTGCAGAGGAGATAAAGGCTGCGGAGAAGGCAATAAGTCTGCTGGGAGGCGCTCCTGCTGTTACAGAGGCCGGAGGAAGCAAGGAGGATGAGCATCTTTTCGTAATAGTAAAGAAGGAGAAGCAGACTCCTGCCAAGTATCCCAGGAAAGCCGGACTTCCTTCCAAGCAGCCGCTTTAGAGGTATTTGGACTTCGGGGAGAGCTTTTGAGAGTAGGTTCTTCCTTATATAGTATTATGACCAATATAGACCACAAGATAGAGTATATTCTGTGGTCTTTTATATTATGGAGGAAATGTAGAGCATCTGAGGGTGTATTATGTTTCACGTGAAACAGTATTGGAAGTAGAGCGGCTCCAGCTGTTTCACGTGAAACATGTTGAGTGGCACCTGGCTTTGGTGTTTCACGTGAAACATTCTAAACGTAGAAGAAAAGCAAGTCTTGGTTGTGGGCTGAAAGACTGGCGTGCTTGTCCGGTAACAGCCTAAATATTAGCGCAAAACGCCATTTTCTTATCCACAGGTTTTACACAGGCTGTCTGGGCGCCACAATAGATGCAGAGAAATACAGTAATTTCAAGCACTTTCAGGCTCACAGCCAGGAACCGGGTGTTAAGAGAAATCTCGTACGAAACACAAATCCGTGAAAATCACTGTTTCACGTGAAACACTCATTATTCATTTGTATTAAAAACCACCGCGTAGTATAATAAATGTAATCAAAAGAGTGTATTGCGCAGCGCCGCGCTGCGGGAAAACGGAGAGTAAAGGAAGAGACTATGGGAAAAGCAATAGCAATATTCAATCAGAAGGGTGGAGTTGGCAAAACCACCACGAATATCAACCTGGCTGCGTGCCTCGCGCTCAAGGGTAAGAAGATCCTGGTTCTGGACATAGATCCTCAGGGAAATACCACCAGCGGTCTTGGAATCTCCAAGAAAAACCTAGGCGCAACAAGCTATGACCTTATAATCGAGGAAGGGATCGATCCCTACACCACGATCTACAACACAAAAGTCAAGAACATGGACATAATCCCGGCAAGCGTTGATCTCTCAGGCGCCGAGATAGAGCTTGTTCAGCTGGAAGGCAGGGAAAAACGCCTTAAAAGGGCTCTGGACATAGTTCGCGGAGGCTATGATTACATATTCGTAGACTGCCCGCCGAGCTTAAGCCTTCTTACCATCAACGCTCTTACCGCTGTGGACTCCGTTCTTGTACCTATACAGTGCGAATTCTACGCTCTGGAAGGCGTAAGCCAGCTGGTAAGCACCATAGACCTTGTCAGAAGGAGCTTCAATCCCAAGCTTGGCCTGCAGGGCGTTATCCTTTCCATGTTCGACGGAAGAGCAAACCTTTCAATACAGGTGGCAGACGAGGTCAAGAAGTTCTTCGGCAGCAAGATGTATTCCACAGTAATTCCAAGGAATGTAAGGCTTGCCGAGGCTCCAGGCTACGGTCTTCCTATCACAAGCTACGACCCCAGATCCAAGGGCGCCAGGGCTTACATGGCGTTTGCGGACGAGTTCCTTAAGATGGAGGCAGCTAATGGCCAGTAAGAAAAAGGGCGGTCTGGGAAGAGGTCTCGAGTACCTCTTTGCTGATGGCATACTGACCCAACCGGCTTCTGTTATCGATCCCGGCAGCGCAGACGCAGCGGAAGAACCTGTTCTCCAGCCTGTTGCAAGGTCTGCTGCAGATCCCGCAAAGCCCAGTGATATCAACGCTTCCCGGCCTCAGACCAGGCGCGCTTCACAAGAAGATGCATCGGCTGAGAGGGTCGTTTATATCAATCTGAACGATATAAAACCGAACTCCGCGCAGCCCAGAAAGGTCTTCGATCAGGAGGCTCTGCAGGAGCTTGCGGACTCCATAAAGACCTACGGAGTCATTCAGCCGGTACTTTTAAGGCCGGCTGCAAAGGGCTACGAGCTGGTGGCAGGAGAGCGTCGCTGGAGAGCCGCAAGGCTTGCGGAGCTCAAGACCATCCCTGCTATCGTAAGGGAACTGGACGAGCGCCAGAACGCCTTCTACGCGCTGATAGAAAACATGCAGCGTGAGGACCTGGACCCAATAGAGGAAGCCGAAGGTATACAGGAAATAATTGGTAATTATGGCCTCACCCAGGAAGAAGCCTCCAAAGTAGTAGGGAAATCCAGGGCATACGTGACAAATGCGCTGCGCATACTCAAGCTCCCGCAGGAAGTTCGGGACCTTGTGCAGGGCAAGCAGCTGTCTGCAGGGCACGCAAGGGCTATAGCCGGCCTGGAGACGGAAGAGCTCCAGCTTGCAGCCGCTCTTAAGGCCGCAAAGGAGGGCTGGTCCGTAAGGCAGATCGAGTCCTACACTCAGGTGCAGGCAAAGCCTAAAAAGCGCAAAAAGACTGCAAGATCAAGGCTTAAGAGCCCCGATGTCCGCGCGGTGGAAGAAGACCTGAGCCAGACCCTGGGGACCAGAGTCGCCATCAACGGCTCCGAAAAGAAGGGCAAAATAGAGATCGAATACTTCTCCAGAGACGAGCTGGACAGGCTCATAGACCTGCTCTCCGAAAAGGCGGTGTAGGAAAAATAGCCTAAAACAAAGACAGCACCTTTACGGGTGCTGTCTTTTCTATGGGCGTTTCTTACTCCAGTATGGAAGTGAGAACTGATTTGGGCGGCTGAGGCGCTTGCCTTAGCCTTCGATCATGATGACCTTCTTTTCAGGAACCTTAGCGTAGTCCTTCTTGGCCACTGTCAGGTTCAGGACGCCGTGCTCGAACTTGGCCTTGATATCTTCATCGGTAAGATTCTTGCCAACGTAGAAGCTCCTCTGCATTGCGCCAGAGTAACGCTCCTGACGGATCAGCTTGCCAGCCTTGTCTTTTTCGTCCTTGTCCAGACCCTTGGCTGCGCTTACGGTAAGGTAACCGTCCTTCAGCTCCAGGCTGATCTCTTCTTTCTTGAAGCCCGGCAGGTCTATGTCAAGCTCGTAGTGATCATCGTGCTCGCGCACATCGGTCTTCATAACGTGGTCTGCACGTCTGCCGTACAGCTCCTTGTCGATGTTCCCGAACTCCGGGAAGTTGAACCAACCGTCAAACAGGTTTTCTCCGAAAATACTAGGCATTAACATTTTATGTTCCTCCTTTTGCAAAGATATTTGTGAATTGATTGCGGAGATCAAAGCTCCGACACTTGCTATTGAGGCAGCCGCTTTATTGCGGGCTGTCATCCTGAGGACCTCTTGCGGCCCTTTTCCTTTGGACAACTATGTTATAGCACTTTTGTTAGCACTCGTCAATAGTGAGT
>CADALS010000010.1 GCA_902788795.1 uncultured Eubacteriales bacterium
CATAGGCCGCCAGTTCCTCCACAGAGCCGATCTCATACAGTTCAAACCAGGTGTCCACGGTATGGTTGGCGTCTGCCGCGGCCGCGCCCCGATCTGTGTACAGCGTCACAGTAAAGGTGCCGTTTTTGTCCGCGTCAATGTCCAGGGTGTAATCGTTGCCGGAGGCCCCCGGCGCCTTGGCGGTGACGGTCAGATTGCCCTGGGTATAGGAGGCACAGGTTCCCGTATAACCCAGGCGGTCAAATACGGTGTACATGGTATCATAGACCTCGGCGTAGACGGTGAGCAGGATTGGCAGCAGGATCAGAACATAAATCAGATTGACCTCCAAAAAGCGCCAGAATTTCCGGCCGTAGATCTCAAAAAACCGGAAAAAGGCGTTCTTTTCCGGCGCGTCCTTCTCCGTGGAGAACATTTTCTCCGGCTGCATCTGCTGCAGCGGAGCGGTGGACCTGGTCGAGGGCGTGCGCAAGATCGCGTACGACTATCACCCGGACTGGCTGCTGATCGAGGCTACCGGCATGGCGCTGCCTTCCTCCATCAGGGCAACTCTTACTGATCAGCTGAAGCTGAACACTGCGCTGCTGTGCGTGGTGGATGCCAACAGGTGGCTGCGCATCCGCAAGGCTTCCCCGGAGTTCTCCGTGGCTCAGCTGGAGAAGACCGACATGGTCATCCTCACCAAGATAGACAAGGCCAGCGCTGAGACTCTGGCCGCTGCCGAGGCGGACGTGCGCGCAAACAGCAAGAAGACCGAGCTCCACAAGGTCAACGCGCTGCAGCCGATCGACCCGGCTATTTTCCGCGCGCTGATGGCCAGGGCAAAGGACAACCCGATCCTGTAGGAGCAGCAAGGATCAAAGCATGGTCCTGCGCGGCGGTTTTGCGCAGGGCGGCTGAAACATAAAGGAGACAACACATGAGTGACGAACTTATAAAGGAAGAAGAGCTCCACGAGGAGCACGACCACGATCACGAAGAGCATGATCACGAGGAGCACGAGCATCATCATGACCATGAGGGCCACGAGGGCCACGAGCATCATCATCACCATCATCACGATGACGACTGCGATTGCGGCTGCCATGATCACGACCATGATGACGATGATGACGACGATGAGGAGCACGAGGGCCATCACCATCACCACGATGACGATGACTGCGATTGCGGCCACGAGCACCATCATCACCATCACCACGATGATGACTGCGACTGCGGCTGCCACGATCACGACCACGAGCACGACCACGAGCACCATCATCACCACGAGCACAGCAACATAGAGATCTCCACCCACGAGGACGCCACCATCGCCACCGTCAAGATGGCGCTGGGCACCGATAAGGACGCCGCAAAGGTGCAGCTGAAGAGCTTCATGACCGCTGTCGGCGCGGAGGCCGAGGCCGAAGGCGGCATGGTCGGCCACATCAAGTTCTTCCTCAAGGAGAGCGTGGGCGAGATGTTCTCCATGACCGACCCGGAGGACGAGATCCAGATCAAGCCGGCGGCGCTGCCCGAATACACGGCGGAGGGCGTCTGCATAGTGGTCGGGATCAGCCCGGACGCGCTGGAGGACATCGTAAAGCTCCACTACCCCGGAGCGGTATAGCCCGTATAGGGGTGCGCAGGAGCGGTATAGCCCGTATAGGAGTGCGCAGGAGCGGTATAGCGGATTTTCAGGCCGGCCTTTGACCGGCCTTTTTATAACGGCACGCCGTGTAGTCAGAAATAATGACAGCTTGCCGCAAAATTGCTGCTTCTGACAACAAAAGAGCGCACGACACCGCGTCTTTTACAGGTATTGACCGGTCTGCACCTTGAGCTGAAGGCATGTAACCGGAAATTCGGACTTTTGGAGCAAAAACAAGCTCTAAAGACAACACTTAACGAAGTTTTGCTCTTTTTTTGGGCAGTATACATGGGTATTCACGGCCGATCCGGATGCGTCGGATGGCTTTCTGGGACGAATAGCTTAGGCCAGCAGTCACAAATGTTGCAACAGCAACGGATTTGACCCTTGCAGAAACGGAATGCTGCCTGGCAGATCTGCACCTGCTGAGGTCGTGTTGTCTGGGATCCCCTAAAAGAGGCAAAAAGTCATATTTTTCAATTACACGGCATGCAATGATGACTTTTGCATTCTGAGAAAATGCATAACAGCTCAAATATGCATGTATTGAAGAATAATATGCAAAAGCGACGGCGCCGGAGCGCAAGGGGCGCCAAGGCTGCAGAAAATATTGTTGATATCGGGCGCCGGAGCGCAAAGAGGGCAAAATGGCGGGGCAGAATTATCTGAAAATGGAGGAGCAGGCCAGGGCGCTGTTCCTGAAAGCGGACCAGCCGAAGATGATCCGGATCTGGGAGCTGGACGCGGACGAGAACTTTCTCTATCCGGTCTACTTTTCCGCGCCGGTGCGCATAGATCGCAGGACGGCTGTGCTGACGCTGTCGGAAATCTGCAGCGCGGAGGACGGCAGCAAGTTCCAAAGCGCGGATGACAGCGATCCCTACCACAAGACCGGGCCCACAGTCAACGATTCGCTGGTGCTTTTCGACATCCTGACGAGGGGCGAACTGAAAGAGGGGCCTAATGGCATTAATATTGTAAGGCCGGCGGCGGCGGGGAGCTGGGCGTCGGTCAGCGATCTTGGCGGGGTCATAGGCGCCGGTCACGACCGCACGCTGCGCAACGAGCCCCAGGCGGCAAGGTTCGCGGGTCAGTGCGACAGGCTGGCCAGGGCTTGCGAGGCGCTCGGCGGGGTCCGCGAAAGCAAAGCGGACGTGGGCTACGCCATCCCGGTGTTCCGGGACCTGCGCATTCTGTTCCAGTTTTGGGACGCAGACGACGAATTCCCGGCCAGCATCAAGTATCTGTTCGACCGCAACGCGCTGAGCTTTATGCACTACGAGACGCTGTGGTATCTGATGAACTGCTGCTACCGCAGGATCGTGCAGGAGTTTGACAAGCTGTAGCGCATTGGCGTTGAGCAGTTTGCCAGGAGGACGCAAGGCTGCGAAGGGAGTCGGCGGGCGAAGCTGCTTAGTCTGCGGAGCGTGCAGAAGCTCCAAACACGCACAGATATTAAGCAACCAAAAAGCAGTTGCAACCATCTCGCAACTGCCTTTTTATTGAAATTTCAATGGTTTTGGCCACTTCAGAACTGTTGAAACAGTCTCCAAAGCTCCGCGAAACGGAGAACCGTCCCTTGTTACAGGATCTCCTTTGTGAACTTTTCGAGCGGGTTGTCCTGGATCTCTTCTATGCGGCCGGCGTCCACGAGGTGGGCAAGCTGCGGGTCGATGGGCATCTCCGCGGTGTGCGGAATGCCGTACTGCACAGCCAGCTTCTTTATGTGGCTCTCGCCGAACGGGCGGATGATCTGTCCGCAGTCCGGGCACTTGATGTAGCTCATGTTCTCAACAAGGCCGATCACCGGAATGTTCATGAGGTTGGCCATCTTCACGGCCTTCTCCACGATCTTGCCGACCAGCTCCTGCGGGCTGGTAACGACAACGATGCCCTCCAGCGGCAGGCTCTGGAAAATGGTCAGTGGCACGTCGCCAGTCCCCGGCGGCATGTCGATAAACATCACGTCTTCCTCGTTCCACCAGACCTCGGTCCAGAACTGCTTGATTACGCCCGCGATAACGGGTCCGCGCCAGACGACCGGGTCCGTCTCGTTCTCGATCAGCAGGTTCAGGGACACGACATCGATCCCAAGCCTTGTAACTGCCGGGACCAGGCCGTACTCGCAGGCGACCAGCTGCTCCTTAAGGCCGAAAGCCGTGGGGATGGACGGGCCGGTGATGTCCGCGTCCATGATGGCGGTCTTCTGGCCGGCTTTTGCAGCCGCGCAAGCCATCAGGCCGGTCACCATGCTCTTGCCAACGCCGCCCTTGCCGGAAACGACGCCAAATACTTTCTTAACACTTGAAGCCTGGTTGAGGTACGCCCTCAGGTCCATCTCTTCTCTTTCTCCGCAGCCTTCCACGCCGCAGCTGCTGCAATCATGATCGCAATCTGCCATCAGAAGCCACCTCCTATCATTATGAATATATACACACCAACGCTGAGCGCCATTATGATGGCCATTGCCAGGGCCATGATGCGCACTGCTGTCTGTTTTCTCTGAGCTTTTTTGCTTGCCATTGTAGTTTTTCCTTTGATGATTTGTTAGCCGCGCGGGGCGCAGCTTCTTTTTCGTGCCGCCCGGCGCTACTGCAGCACTCCGGACGTCGGTTCCTTGGGCATTTCCGGGGGCTGGCTGCTGTGCGCAAGGTCCTTGGCCATGGCGCGCAGCATCTGCTCTATCTCCTGCTGGGTAAGGCCCGCAGTCTCCGCCTTTTCCGCGCTGCTGTCCACAGGCAGGGCGTCATCGCCGCTCTTGAGGACTTCTATGTCCAGCGTCTTGTGGCCGTCGAACAGCCCCTTCAGGCTGATGGAATAGTCGATCGAGAGCTTGCCCGGTTCCTCGAACACCGGATGGTTGCCGGAGATGTGGTTTGTGAGGATCTCCATGCCGAAGTTGCCGTAGGGCGTGGCGTAAAGGCCCTTTACCCTGCGGCCTGGCTCGAAGATCATCTCCGTGCCGAGCTTGATGTTCTCCCCGGTGCGCTTCATACGGACCCTGTTGGGGGTGATGGTGAGGCTGGTGGTGCAGCCCTCCATGCCGGAGAGGTCCGTTTCCTCGTACTGGATGAGCGTGGTGGTGCCTTTGCTGTAGAGGCGCCCCACCGTGGTGAACTCGATTCCTTCGTTATCTTTTATTTTCAGTATTATATCTTTCATAGCCGTACTGTATGATATTTTCCACTATCTCTGAGTAGGAAAGGCCGGTAGCCATGAAGAGCATCGGGAACATGCTGATGCTTGTAAAGCCGGGGATCGCATTGATCTCGTTGATGTAGATCTGGTGGGTGGTCTTGTCCATAAGGAAGTCTACCCTTGCAAATCCGCAGCAGCCACAGGCCTTATAGGCGGTCTTTGCGCTCTCGCGGATCTCGTCGGCCTCTGCGGGGGTTATGTCCGCGGGCACGAGAGTCTTGCTCTGCGCGTTGTTGTACTTGGCGTCGTAGTCGTAGAAGACTGCGTCCGGGATGATCTCGCCGACGGCGGAGGAGAGGAGCTCCTCGTTGCCCATGACGGCGGTTTCCAGTTCGCGGGCGTCTATGCCCTGCTCCACGACTATGCGGAAGTCGTATTCGGCGGCTTCAAGAAGCGCGGCGTGGAGGCTTTCGGGGTCGGCGACCCTTGTGATCCCAACGGATGAGCCCATGTTGGCGGGCTTTACGAAGAGCGGGTAGGTAAGCTCCTTGTTGATGCGCTCTTCTATGGCCGGACCGATCTTGTCCGCGGTGAGGGCCACGAACGGTGCCTGCTTAAGGCCTGCGTCCGCGAAGATCTCCTTGGCGACGATCTTGTCCATGGTGGTGGAGCAGCCGATTACTCCGCTGCCCGCAAAGGGGATGCCGATAAGCTTCAGCAGGCCCTGGACCGTGCCGTCCTCTCCGTTGGGGCCGTGCAGCACGGGGAAGACGAAGTCGCAGATGCTTTTGAGGCTCTTGCCGCCGGTGCCCAGAAGCGCTATCTGGAAGTGCTCCGGGTGGTTTGCGAGGTCTTCCCTGGCCTTGATCTCCCAGGTGCCGGGGGCGATGTCCTCCAGCGGGCCCTCGTAGAGCAGCCATTCGCCCTGCTTGGTGATGCCTATCGTGATGATGTCGTACTTTTCTTTATTTATAGCTTTGATGACCGAGGTGGCCGACACGCGGCTGACCTCGTGCTCTCCGGACTTTCCGCCGAAGAGGACTGCGATCCTTGTTTTGTTCATGCTAACGCCTTTCTGCGATATGTTATCAAAGTATTATAGCATAAAAGCGCCCCTGTGTACAGTGAGCACTGGGGCATCAGTAGCGCATTGCGGATGCATCAGGGGTGTGTACAGTGAGCACTGGGGCATTGCGGATGCATCAGGGGGACGGTTCTGCCGGTGCATCCGCGGCGCACCCGCAGCGCATCAGTGCATCAGGGGGACGGTTCTCTGTGCTGAAAATAGCAAGTGGGACTATTCTCTATGCTGAAAATAGCATAAGGGATGGTTTCTAAAGCTCTTTTGATCGAGACAGGGCAGAACAGCGCCCATATAACGACAAGGTTTTTGCGATTTCTGTCAGGTTGTTTATTTGAAGGCTTAATAGACAGAAGTTTTTCTCTAAAATTGCTGCTTAAGATGGATTTGTGTTCGTTTCTCCACCGTGATACTGCTGACTTTTTCAAATTGGTCAAGTATATGTGCGGCTATTTCTGACAGCTAAGCCATGAACCAGTTTGTTTGACAGAAAACCTTACAAAAGGAACAAAAGAACATGACAAGGCTTCTGTCTTTTCTTTTGATAAAGTGTCAAAAAGACAGAAATGATTAAAAGTTGCTTGCATAAAAAGAGGCAAATGAACACAAATGGCTGGGAGACAGAAGTATTGCGGTCATCCCCTGGTATCGGGCTACGTCAGGATCGTGCGGTAGGGGCCGTCCGGGCAGAGCGCAAAGTAGGTGGGGCCGGCACCGCAAAGAAGAGGCTGAGCGGCTGCATCTGCAGGGGTGGCTGCGGCGCAAACTGTGGGGCGCTCTATGCCAAAACGCTCCATCAGCCGTTCGGCGGGAGCCTGAAGGTGGTTGCCGAGGAGCGAGCGGAGCAGGGCAAGGTCCTTTGCGGAGAGGCGCCTTTGGCTGCGATCCGCGGCTGCGGGCTGGGACGCGTCGTTTTGCGCGGCAGCGGGATGGGATGCATCGTTTTGTGCGGCTGCGGGCTGGGATGCGTCGTTTTGCGCGGCTGCGGCCAGGAAAGCACGGATGTCGTAGATGGGGCGGCAGTCGTCGGGTGTCAGCTCTGCGTAGACCGCGCGGGTCTTGTTGGGGATGGTGCGCTCCGAGAAATAGAGCGCGACCCCACTGTCGATGGGACGGACAAACTCGAGGTCCGTGCCGGTGCCGGTGGCGATGGCGGCGGGGTGACCCAGCTGCGCCGCTATGCAGAAGGGGACGTCGGAGCCGAGCTTTGCGCCAAGGGGCAGCAGGAGCTGGAGGAGCCGGTCGTCTGTGCCGTCAGGGGATGAAGCCTCTGATGTGTTGATATTACAAGGGGCATCGTTTATTAACGATGCGGGTTTTGCGTTGTGATCAAACGCGGCGCGTTCGCTTGAGCCGGAGCCTGGCGCTGCGGGCAGAGTATCGGCGATGTGCCAGAGCTTGCCAAGGCCGACCAGGACGGCGGCGGCGTCGGAGGACCCTCCGGCGAGGCCCGCGGCGGCGGGAATGTGCTTGTCTATGGAGATGCCAACGCCAAGGATAGCAGACTGTTCTGTAAGCAGGTCCGGGCGGAAGGTCTGGGCCATCAGGAGGGCGGCCTTCCAGGCGAGGTCGGACTCGCCGTACTCGAAGTCTGTGGCGCGGAGGGCTGTGCCAGGCTTGCCAAAAGTCACCGTAACCTCGTCGGCAAGGGAGATGGCCTGCATCAGCATGCTCACCTCGTGGTAGCCGTCGGGGCGGGGGCCCAGGACGTTCAGTATTAGATTGATTTTGGCGTAGGCGTTCAGTTTCATTATCTGGTCGGATCTGCGTAAGCGTTCAGTTTCATTATTGGATGGGCTTTGTGTAAGCTTTCAGTTTCATGTCAGCGGCGGTTGCTTGCGGCCAGCCGGACGAAGTACCAGATCATGGTGCCTGCAAGGACCAGCACGAACAGGATCGTGAGCCAGGGCGGCAGCTTAAGGCCGAGGGTCACGATGATGGTGAGCGCGCTGATAAAGAGCACCGAGGCGGTCTTGACTATAGTCAGCAGGATGCCGGACAGCCGGAGGGAGAGCGCGTAGTTGCGCGAGCGCTTGTTTACGCCGGTGTTCCAGGCGCCGGGGAAGAGCTCGGCCGCGGCCATGGGCACAAAGATCAGCAGGTTGAGCACCGGCAGCACCCAGAGCATGCCCTTGCTGCCGTAGCCCGTCACGTTGCCGGAGAAGTCGAAGTTGGTGGGGATGCGGTCCGGCAGCTGGCTGTAGCGCAGGATGATGAGCACCAGGCTGGCGATGATGGCCAGCAGGCAGATCACGTTTGTTATGATGCGGATGAGTTTGGTCTTGGTCATGGGGCTGTCCTCCGGGCAGTGTCTGCGGCTCGCTGCTTAGAGCCTCCTGTCGGCTTGATTATAGCATCACAGAGCGGCGCACGTCAAATAAGCTCCGGTGAAGCTCCCGGGTCACACGCAAATAAGCCCCGGGGAGGGTTTAATTCGGGGCGGTTTTGTGTTATTCTAATAAACAAGAGTATAAATTCCGGCCCGGGCGGAAGGCCCTGGGCATCATCAGGAGGCAAATATGCATATCAACAGCGAAGTGACCCACGAACATACACACGAGCACACACACGCAGACGGCGTAACTCACACCCATCCGCATCAGCACAGCCACGACGAGCTTGGCCACGTGCACGGCAGCGGCGAGGGCCACACCCACACCCACGACGGCAGCACTCACACCCACGGCCACGACCACGTGCACACAGGCGCGGAGGCTCAGCCGGGCGCGGAGCAGACCAAGGCGCTGCTCACCTACATGCTGCACCACAACGAGCACCACGCGGAGGAGCTTGCAGGCATGATGGATTCTCTCCCCGAGGCTGCCCGCGAGAAGCTTTCTCTGGCGATCGGGACCTTTGAGGCTGCAAATGTCCAGCTGAAGGAAGTGCTCGACCTGCTCTAAACAGGAGGCCGAAATGAGCGAAGAAACGAAAGCAACTGAAATGCAGTTGCAAAACCAGAAACCCAGCAATATCAACGCTTTTGAGGCGCCGCATACACATGCGGACGGCACCACGCACACGCATGCGGACGGCACCACGCACACGCACAGCCACGGGGCGGAGCCGCACGCGCACGTGCACGATCCGGCGGAAAAGAAGCGCCAGCTCAACAGGCTGTCGCGCGCCATCGGCCACATGCAGTACGTCAAGCGCATGATAGAAAACGACGAGGACTGCGCGCAGGTGCTGATCCAGATCTCCGCCATCCAATCCGCGCTGAACGGCCTGGGCAAGCAGATAATAAGCGAGCACATTACCCATTGCATAACCCACGCTATTGAGGACGGGGACACCAAGGCAATAGAGGAGTTCCAGCACGCGATCGACAAGTTCATCTAAAAAAGGTGAAGGAGAACCGTCCCCTATCACAAAAAGAGGCCCGAGGGCCTCTTTTGTTATGCTATGTTCTTGCAGGCTACGAGGTCTATGCCGGTGCCGCAGATGTCGGGGATTACTACGTCGCCGATGCGGACGGGCGCCTTAACGGACGCGGCCTCGATGGACTTCATGGCCTCAAAGATGAGCTTCTTTGGAATGGCGTCGGCAGTCTTGACCGGGCAGCGGACCTCGCCGTCGGCGGAACCGCTGATGGAAACCGTGCTGGTCACCACGCGCACGGGGTTGGTCACCTCGGCCTTGCCGTAGACCTCGCCCCTCTTGCAGAAGTTGCCGGTAACGGCGTAATCGTTGGCCTCGTCCACGGTCAGGTGGCAGCCCCTGGGGCATACAATGCAAATAAGTTCTTTCATCGTCTTATCCTAAGGAAACGCGTTCCTTTATACCTCCTTTGCTTCCACTGTAAGGCCGTTTTCAGCCTCTCTGAGAAGGCTTTCGGGCACGGTGATGTTCTGCATCTCCCCGGGCACCATAAAGGGCTTGCTGAAGCTCTCAAGCTCCTTCTCGCCGCTTTTTACAACGATCTTAGACTTGCCGAACACGCGGCCTACGCGGAAGAAGATCTTTACGTCTCCGGAGAGGGTCTCCAGCGCAATGTGCTGAGGCACGGTGTAGGTGACCCCGCCCGCGGTGGTAACATCTATTACGTGCTCGCGCTCCGGCTGGCCGTTCTTTACGTAGTCGGCGGCGGAAACTGCGGCGCGCTGGGCTTCCTGAGTTACGAAGTCCACAAGGTCGTGGACGTGGAGCACGTTGCCGCAGGCGAACACGCCGGGCATGGAGGTCTCCATGTTCTCGTAAACGTAGGCGCCCTTGGTGCGCGGGTCAAGCGCAATGCCAACATCTCTGGACAGCTCGTTCTCCGGGATCAGACCCACGGACAGCAGCAGGGTGTCGCAGTCGAAGACTATCTCGGAACCCGGGATGGGGTTCTTCTTTTCGTCCACCTTGGACACCACGACCTGCTCCACGCGGCGGTCACCGCGGATGTCGGTAACAGTGTGGGAGAGGTAGAGGGGGATGTCGTAGTCGTTGAGGCACTGCACTATGTTCCTGTTGAGGCCGGAGGAGTACTCGTTGATCTCCACGCAGGCCAGGACCTTTGCGCCCTCAAGTGTAAGGCGGCGGGCCATGATGAGGCCTATATCTCCGCTTCCCAGGATGACTACGCGGCGGCCGGGAAGGTAGCCGTCAATGTTGACGTACTTCTGTGCGGCGCCAGCGGTATAGACGCCTGCCGGCCTGGTGCCCGGGATGGACAGGGCGCCTCTGGAGCGCTCCCTGCAGCCCATGGCCAGGATGACTGCCTTGGTCTTTTCGGCGCGGTAGCCCAGAGCCGGGCTGACCATGTGCACGGTCTTGTCCGGAGCGATGTCCAGGACCATGGTGTCTGTGCGCACTTCTATGCCGTCCTTGCCGGAGCCAGCCTCTACGCGCTCCTTTTCCACCATGTCTATGAACCTGGAGGCGTATTCGGGGCCGGTGAGCTCTTCCTTGAAGTATGTAAGGCCGAAGCCGTTGTGTATGCACTGGTTGAGTATGCCGCCGAGCTGCGGGGCACGCTCTACTATAAGGATCTTCTTAAGGCCGCATTCTCTGGCCTTTGCAGCAGCAGCAAGGCCTGCGGGGCCTCCGCCGATAACTATAAGGTCGTACATATCAGCGATCCTCCCTCTTTATAAGCATCCAGGAGCCTGCGGCGTTCTGGAGTATTTTGTCTTCCGTAAGGCCCATGTTCTGGGCAAGGAGCTTGACTACCTGCGGTCCGCAGAAGCCTCCCTGGCAGCGGCCCAGGCCAGCCATGGTGCGGCGCTTGATGCCGTCCACGGAGCGGGGCGGTACTGGGGAGCGGAACGCGTCGCGCATCTCGCCTTCGGTGATGGATTCGCAGCGGCAGACTACGCGGCCGTAGCTGGGATCCTTGGCGATGAGGGCGTTCTTTTCTTCCTCAGAGAGGTCCTTGAAGTGGGGCGGCTCCTGGTAGTACTTGAGCTCGCCTGGCTTCTTGTTGAGCTGAAGGCCTTTGCCTGCCAGAAGCTCAGTTACGTATTCTCCGATAGCCGGCGCGGAGGAAAGTCCAGGGCTGCAGATGCCTGCAACGTCTATGAAGTTCTCTGCGCCTTCGGCTTCCTTGATTATGAAGTCGGAGCTTGTGGAGCGCGCGCGAAGGCCCGCAAAGTTCCTGATGTTGTTTCTGAAATCTATGCTGGGAACGGACTTCACAGCGGCGTTCTTTACAAAGGACAGGCCCTTGGAGGTGGTGCTGTAGTCGTCTGTGCCTACGCGTTCGGAGTTGGGGCCTACCAGCAGGTTGCCGTGGACTGTGGGCGATACCAGAACGCCCTTGCCGTCCTCGTTGGGGCACTGGAAGATGGTGTGCCTTGCGCGGAAGCCCTCGGCTTTGTCCATGAGGTAGTATTCTCCGCGGTCCATGTGGATGTCGAAGCTGTGGGGAGCTGCCATGTCGTGGACCTGCTCGGCAAAGATGCCGGCGGCGTTTACAACAAAGCGGGCTTCGAACTCCAGGGTCTTTATGTCCTTGGGATCTGCGGCGTCTGCGGTGCGCAGCGGGTTGGTGTTCTGCGCGGCAACTACTATCCAGTTGCAGCCGTCAACTGTTGATCTTTCAATGTTTTTAACTTCAGTGTCCAGGAAGAGCTCCACGCCGTTGAGCACGGCTGTCTCCGCCATGGTAAGGCAGAATTCCCAGGGGCTGCAGACTGCAGAGGGTGCGTAGAGCGCCGCCACTACCTTGTCCGAGACCATGGGCTCTATCTTATGGACTTCCTCTTTGGTGAGGATCTTGCAGCCTTTAACGCCGTTGGCATCGCCGCGGGCCTTAAGGACTTTGAGGGTCTCCATGTCCTTGCCGGAGAAGGCCAGGACCAGGGATCCTACGGGGTCGTAAGCAAAGTGGAGCTTTTCAGCCAGCTGCTTTGCCAGCTCTACGCCGCGGACGTTCAGCTTGGCCATGAGCGTTCCGGGCTCCGGGTCGTATCCGGCGTGCAGGATGCCGGAGTTGGCGCGGGTGGTGCCTGTGGCTACGTCGTTCTCCTTCTCCAGTACGGCTACTTTGAGGTCGTACTGGGCCAGGGTCATGGCGATGGCGGCACCGCTTGTTCCGCAGCCGATGATAACTACATCATACTGTTTCTTCATTTGGGTCGAACCTTTCAAATATGGGGATATAGTGCAAGGCTTCCGCAGCCTTAAGGTCTTTGGGGGTGGTGATGGTCCAGGCGACGCCCTGTATGCCGCTGCGCACTGCCTTTATGAAGGCGGGCTGGTTGCGGTACTTGAAGTCGTAGGCTACGAAGTCCGGGCGGGAGAGGGTGTTGAGCACCAGGTCCGTAAGCAGGCCGGCTGTGCCTTTGGGCGCGGATCCGGGATCAGCCCTGAAGTTTGTTGCCAGCTGGCCGCGGACTATGCCGGGGCGCAGCTTTCTGATGTCTGCGATGGCGCGGGGGTCGAAGCTTTCTATGCAGTAATCGCCTTTGTAGCGGTCCAGGCGCTTGACGGCAGCCTTGGCCAGGGCCTCGTGGTTGCCTCCGTAGGACTTCAGTTCTATGATCAGCGGCGTTGCGTTTTCGAATATGTCCAGGACTTCATCGAAGAGGGGGATGCGCTCGTCCGTGCCTTCGAGGCGGAGTTTTCTGAGCTCTGCCAGGGTCTTGGATTCCAGTATGCCTTCCGTGCCGGTGCAGCGCATAAGGTCAGAATCGTGGAAGACCACCAGCTTGCCGTCTTTTGTGAGGTGGATGTCCAGCTCGGCGCCGAACCCGTGCTCCACGGCGCGTCTGAATGCCGGCAGCGAATTCTCCGGTATCTGAGGTTTGTCGTGGAAGCCTCTGTGCGCGTAGCGGTACCTGCGCAGCAGCTCCAGCCCCGGGTGCCCCTTCCTGCCTGTAAGTGTTTCTCTCATAACTATGCTCCTTTGGCGAACTTGGGGGCATGCGCCCTTGGTCCGCATCCTTATAATTTTACCACAAAACAGGCAGAAGTTCAGCTATTACGCAAAATAAATAATTAAAAGCGTTAAAAAACAATGACAATTGGGGACGGTCCCGAATTCACATTGCGGTGTGAAAAAAGGACCGTCCCTAGTGCACATTACTGGTCTTTCTTGAGGATGTCTTTGATAGTGTTAGCCAGGAGCTTTGGCAGGGTCTTGAGGTCTGCTGCGTTGAGGCCGGAGCCGTCTTTGGAGAATGTGTTCAGTATATTAGGCAGTTTGTCTTTTATAATATCTAAAATCAGCCTTTCGTAGTCGTTGTCGGCGGAAAGGACCAGTTTGCCGGTGTAGGTGTTCTCGAAAATTATGGCGCTGGCCTCGCCCACGACGGCAGTCACGAGCCCCGCAACGGCGGCGTTCAGAACGGATCCTGCAAGCTGGCCGGCGGCGGGTATGGCCTTGACCGCGTTCAGCAGGGACCTCCCTGCGATGGTGGTGACTCCGGCTTTGATGGCGGCGTCCGTTATCTGCTTGGACGCGTGCTTGTCCGTAAGGGCGTAGATCTTTTCTATCCTGGTGAGCATGTAGGTCTGCAGGGGCACAAGCAGCGTGGCATCCGGGAAGGCTATGGGCACGGCGCCTATAGTTGCGGCAGCAGCGGTGCTGGTTGCGATAAGCGCAGTGGCCTCCGACCTTTTCAGCTTCAGCTCTATGCCGTGTATGGCGGATTCCGCATTCTTCTGAGCCTCCGGGATCAGCTCCCTTGTGCGCTCCACTAAGCGGTCCAGCCCCTTGATGGGCACGGTGCCGGCAACAGTCTCGTATTCCCTGGCCACAACGGGGATAATGTCCCGTTCCTTGATGTTCAGCTCCTTGGCGTGTTTGTAGCCAGCCAGCACATCCCGGAACATTTTGACGTTTGCGGCGTCGTCTTCGTCGGTACCGTAAGATTTAGTGAACACTATGATTATTGGAATGTCCTTCCAGACCTTCGTAACGTTGCGAAGGCTGCCAAGGACCTCGTCGAACACGCGGCGGTTCTGCGCGTCTATGCAGAACCATATCATGTGGATGATCCTTGATGCGTCCTTTTTCCTTGCACCGGTGTTGCTCCAGCGCAGTATCTGCTTGCGCAGAGCGCTCTGCCTTGCCCTGGAGAACTCGTAGCCCACGGAATCTATGAGGGTTAGCGGCAGGTCTTCCGCGGTGTAAGGCGTCATAACTGTGGTGACGGCCCTTCCTGCGCCGGTGGGAGCGTTCGCTCCGGGTATTATAGCGTTTATTAAAGTGCTCTTTCCTACGCCGGAGGCGCCCATAAGCAGGACGTTGATCTTGCTCGGAACCGCCAATTCTGCCCCCTTAGCCGGGACTAACTCCCCATTTGTCTGTTTTATTTTACGATCGAATAGTTTAATAGCCATAATCTGTCTTATTTTGAACGTTCGTCCATAAAACTGCTATTTATATATTTCCCGCCTGTGAGCGACCTCAAATATAAATATAGTAACTATATCGTCTTTTATATCAGCAAAGAGCCTGTAGTCCCCAACGCGGTAGCGCCAAATGCCCTTAAGCGTGCCGGTAAGCGCCTTGCCGTGCAGCCTGGGGTCCTCTGTGTCCACAAGGTTCTTTACGACCCAATTCTTTATTACCCGAACAGTCTGCCTGTCCAGCTTTTTAAGCTCCAGGACAGCGCTTTCGGAGAATCTTACCCTGTAGCCCATTTAAACACCAAGCTCCTTCCAGACTTCTGTGTGGTCCAGGGTCTTTTCTGTGCTGAGCCTGCTGTGAGCGCTGCGTATGCGTTCCTCGTCCAGAGCAAGATCGCTTTCTATATAATCGAAAACAGTCTCCCTGACAAAGGAAGAGAGGCTCAGATCGTGTACTTTGGTGTATTCCTGAAGAAGTTTGTATTCTTCATCGCTTAGTCTTAATGAAATTGTAGCCATTGCGCTATGCTCCTTGTATTACTTGTAATACGATTCTACCATATTTTTAAACTAAAAACAACACACATACGTGCTATAATCAAAATATAAAAAATCTCTCCATTCCCTGTAACGACAGCGCCTGTTTCGGCATTAATGGGCGTTGGAGGAAGAAATGATATCGCTGGAACAGATCTACAAAGAATATTCAGACATGATCTACCGCTGGCTGCTGGCCAGGACCGGGGATGCTGATCTGGCCGAGGAGATCACTCAGGAGACCTTCTACCAGGCGGTCCTGCATGCGGACCGCTACGACTACTCCTGCAAGGTGAGCACCTGGCTCTGTTCCATCGCGTCCAACAAGCTGAAAGAGTACTACAGGAAGAACCCGCCCAAGGAGGACTTCGATTCTGTGTTCGGCGAGGCTTCGTCCGGCGAGACCCGGAGGGGAGCTGGCAGCCTGCAGACCCGGGCAGGCACGGCGCAGATGACCATCCCCGGCCCGGAGGACGAGGCCGTCGGGAAGGCCGAAAAGCTGGCCCTCTACCGCGCCATCCATTCCCTGCCGGAGCCCGCAAGGGAGGTCGTCCAGCTGAGGGCGTTCTCGGACCTTTCGTTCCGGGAGATCGGGGACATTTTCGGGAAGACCGAGACCTGGGCAAGGGTCACATTCTACCGCGCCAAGACGGCGCTTGGGAAGGAGCTGAAGGAAAATGAGTGAAGAGAAGATATACAAAGAAAACAGTGCGCAGACCGCGGCAGGCCTGCCCTGCCACGTTGTAAGGGACCTGCTGCCGCTCTACATAGACGGCCTTACCGCAGATCAGACCTCGCGCGATATCCGCTGCCACCTGGACGGCTGCGAGGACTGCAGCAAGCAGTACAAAGCCATGACAGCCGGGCCGGATCTCCCCGCAGACAAGGCCTCTGCGGAGCACGCGCAGGCTGGCAAGGAGATAGACTACCTTAAAAAGGTCAAAAAACGCAGCAAACTGCCGGCGATCATCATCGGATGCATAGCGCTGCTTGCGATAGGCGCGCTGGTTGCAAGATTCCTGATCTTCGGGAGCGTAAGCAACAGCGCAATCGTCCGTGCGGAAGTGGAGGAGCCCCGCGAGGTCTATCTGACCATCGAGCTTCCGGATTCCGCCATGGCGATCTCCGGAACGCAGATAGAAGAAAAAGACGGCGTCATAACCGTGCGGGTAAAGACCTGCTTGGCCGGGCTGAGGAAAAGCGGGCGGCTCGCCACCAGTTACACTGCGCGATCTGACATAAAGCAGATCGTAGACGCAAACGGCAAGGTGCTTTGGGAGAACGGCAGGACGATCGAGGCCTACGTGGCCAATATGTTCCAGAAAAAGGTCAAATATATCGGAAACGCTCCGGCGGTGGGCAGCCTGGTCAATTCCGTCTGGATCGCCGGCGTGGATCTGCACCTCAAAGACGGTATGCAGCTCAAGACCGACAAGAAGCCGTACACGCTGATCCTGAACACCGAAGCGGCCGATAATCAGACTCTGGGCGTCCAGCATAAGCACGCGATCCTGCTTCTTGCTCTTATAGAGAATCTGGACCGTGTGGAATATATGTATCAGAACCCTTCATACAAGATAGAGATCCCCTTAGTGGTCAATGCAATGGATTCCGGTAATGCGTTAGAGCAGGCCAAAAAGCTTGCCATGTACGGTGGCAGCAATTCTGCGGAGATCGTTCGGAATGCAAGCAGTATAAAAGACTTTGGGAAGAGTGCTTCCGCGCTGCAGGCGCTGGTGGACGTTTTGGAGAAGGACCCCAATACAGCCGAGCCCATACTGAACGAAGAATTCTTCAGGGCAATAGTAAAACTGGAGCTCAAGACGGAAGATCTGAGTGTAATTGGTTCAAGCTTTACTACTCAGGATGCGGAAGGAAATCGATCGGTGACTATCGGTTTCGTCAATGGCGACGTGCTGAACTACGTCTGCAGAAGGGACAGGGTGATGATCTCCGCAAGCTATACGGACAAGGCTGCCAACAAGCTGTATAGCTGGGAAGACGGCCAGGACGGCGTCACGATCAAGGACCTTTAAATTGATAAAGCTTTGAATTCGGCAAACTATACGGAATAGGGTAATAGATGCAGGCGTAAAAAGACTCCCGGGTGATTGCCCGGGAGTATTAGTATGCGGATGGCATCGGAAGAACCGTCCCCCTGATGCCGAACCGTCCCCTATGTTGCCCCCTATTTCAGGGGCGGGATCATTACAGTCAGAATAAAGTTGTGGTAGTCGTCGGTGGCGGTGGTCATTATGCCGCCGTACTTGCCGACAGCGCGCCTGATGCTGGAAAGCCCCAGGCCGTGACCGGGCTCTGTCTTGCTTGTAAGTATGGCAGAGCCTTCTTTTTTTAGCTCGCCCTCGAAGTAGTTCTGGACGCTCAGGACCAGGTTCGAGCCCTCCCTGCGGCAGCGCACCATAATGGAGCGCAGGTCCGCGTCCTTCACCCGGCTGCTTGCCTCTATGGCGTTGTCCAGGGCGTTGCCGAAGATGATGCAAAGGTCCATATCGCTTATAAAGCCGGCGTTCCTAAGGTCCACAGCCGCGGAAAAACTGATGCCCTTTGCGGCAGCAACGCGCTGCTTTTCGGACAGAAGACCGTCTATCATAGAGTTTCCACTGTCGCATATCATCTCGTAGTCTTCCGTGCTGCTTATGAGATCCGAAACGTATTTTTCCAGCTTGTCGTTGTCCGAGGCCAGCTTTTGTATGCCAAGAAGGTGGTTTTTCATGTCGTGGTGGAGCCTGCGGATATCCAGGTCCGCCTGAGCCTTGGCCTGCGCAGTTTCGTAGCGATAGCGCGCGGCGACCTCGTCCAGCCTGGCTTCTTCCAGGCGGCGCCTCTGGAAAAAGTGCCTCTCCAAAAGCACCAGGGCGGCGGTAAGAGCAAGCTGCAGCAGTATCGGGTAGAGCGTCAGCTCCAGAACGTAATGTTCCGGTATTGCGCCGGAGATCGCCTTAAGCGAGGCCTTAACGTACAGCTGGCAGACCACAACTATTGCGACAGCGCCAAAGCGCACCCTCCAGTTGGGGTGGCGATCCTCCCAGGGGAAGGCGCGGCTGATAAGCGTCAGGATAAGGAATTCCGCGACTAGCTCAATAAACAGGCTTATCAGCTGGTTCACAAGCAAGATCTCAGAGAAATTGATGCGGTTCCAGCGGAGGAAAGAAAGCTGGGGCGTAAGAAATATGTTGTTTTCCGTGGTGAAGGCTATCCAGCAGAACAGGGCGTAGTAGATGCTCTCCTTTAGGCCGGTCTTCTTGCGCACAGCAAGCCAGGCCGCAATTACAGCGGTCCTGTAGACAAAGCGTATGAGGGTAAGGTCTATGCCGCCGGCGGAGGTGGGGTAGATGGGTGCGGCCGTCAGCAGTATAAGGAAGCACAGCAGCTTCTTTGGGGTCTGCATAAGAAGGTCGTGCATGCGGCGGAAGAACCACACCACCATCATGGAGTCGAAAATGCAGCGGACGAGCTCTATCCATCTCATAACAGGCCGCCTCCCACAAAGGATGTGTAGGCCTCCAGGAACTCCCTCCTGCGGTGCTTGCTGAGCGGCAGTTCCTC
The DNA here is from genome assembly GCA_902788795.1 of uncultured Eubacteriales bacterium. GTDB lineage: Bacteria > Bacillota > Clostridia > Peptostreptococcales > Anaerovoracaceae > RUG13409. Next base: position 18,738 of record CADALS010000010.1, read on the forward strand.
CCCGGTGCGCACCTTTACTCCGCTGGCCGTGACCCCGGCCACTTGAGCCAGGTTAACAGTGTAGGCCTTGTGTATGCGGAAGAAGCCCTTGCCTTTGAGCATGGCGTCCATTTCGCCCATGGTGTTGCGGCAGACTATGGGGCCGTCCTTGCAGATCAGCTTAAGCTCGTGGTCCAGGACCTCCAGGTATGCAATGTCCGAAAGAGCAATGCTGCGTATCTCTCCGGCGCTCTTGATCTGTATGCGCTCTGCCTTAAGAGGCGCCAAATGCCTTAAAACATCAGTCATTTGAAGACGCAACTGAGAATAAGTTACAGGCTTTTTCAGGAATCCGAACGCGTGCACAGCGTAGCCTTCTATTGCGTATTGGGTCATTGTGGTGATAAACACGATGCATACGTTGTTGTTCTTTTCCCGGAGCTTTCTGGCGGCGTCCATTCCGGTGATGCCGCCCATCTTTATGTCCAGAAAGACGATGTCTGTGTCCTCTGTGAGGTTAAAGAGCAGAGCCTCGCCGGAGTCGTATTCCGCAATGGAAAACTGCTCCCCGGTCTCGTCCGAGAAGCGCTTAAGGTTCTCCTTTATAGCTGAGCGCATTTCTTTTTCGTCGTCGCAGATGACTGCCTTCCACATTGTATCCACCTCAGTTTTATTATCCTTTAGAATAACATTTTCCCAGTTCTTTTTCAATCACACGCAGCCTGCATGCCGCACTTTGTTTTTCGGATGACTTAGCCTTACGCCTCAGGCCACTTACGGCAAAAAACCGACCGCTTGCGCCAAGAGTCCCGCCGCCCTTTATATAAATGATAAACTCGCAGCGTAAAGTTTAAAAGCGTAAGGCGGCGCAAAGCCGCGCAATCAAAGAGGTAATAAAATGGCTATAAAATCATGGCGCAAGCCCAATCCTCACAGGCCCAACTTCGGTTCCGCACCTGCAGAAGTTCCTGCAACAAAGTTCTTCGATCAGCTGTCTTTCATAGGCAACCAGATGGTAGGCTGCTTCGTCCTGGAGACCAGCGAAGGCTTCATACTCATCGACTGCATGGAGCCCTACGATTCCAACAAAGACCTTATCGTTAAAGGCATAGCGGACCTTGGCCTGGAGCTCAAGGACCTTAAGGCTATACTCATAACCCACGGCCACGGAGACCACTACGGCAAGGCCGACTGGTTCAGAGCACAGACCGGCTGCAAGATC